>JAENVT010000368.1 GCA_016650435.1 Ilumatobacteraceae bacterium | reverse complement strand
GGCAGCGATTCGGCGACGTTCGACGAGGTGCTCGAACTGCTGCACCTCGGTGGGCGCAGCTTGCCTCACGCGATGCTGATGATGATCCCCGAGGCGTGGGAGAACCACGACACGATGGACGCCACCAAGCGGGCGTTCTACCGATTCCACTCATCCTTGATGGAGCCGTGGGACGGGCCCGCCAGCGTGGCGTTCACCGACGGGACGGTGATCGGTGCAGTGCTCGACCGCAACGGCTTGCGCCCTAGCCGATACTGGGTGACCGACGACGACCTGGTCGTGCTGGCCAGCGAGGTCGGGGTGCTCGACATCGATCCAGCCAAGATCGTGCGCAAAGGCCGTCTGCAGCCAGGTCGTATGTTCCTGATCGATACCGCCCTTGGACGCATCGTCGAGGACGACGAGATCAAGCGAACACTGGCCGAAGCGCAGCCATACGGGGACTGGTTGGAAGAAGGTGTCGTCGAGCTCGACGAACTGCCCGAGCGCGAGCACGTGGTGTTCAGCCACCAGAGCGTGCTGCGTCGTCAGCAGGTGTTCGGCTACACGCACGAAGAGTTGAAGATCATCGTTGCCCCGATGGCCAAAGCCGGCGCGGAGCCGATCGGATCGATGGGCACTGATACTCCGCTCGCGGTGCTCAGCGAACGACCGCGGCTGCTGTTCGACTACTTCCAACAGCTGTTCGCCCAGGTGACCAATCCACCGCTCGACGCCATCCGCGAAGAGGTCGTCACCTCGGTCAGCGGATCGGTCGGACCAGAGGCCAATCTGCTGCATCCTGGCCCCGAGAGCTGCCGTCAGCTGACGCTGCCGTTCCCGGTGATCGACAACGACGAGCTGGCCAAGATCATCCACATCAACGATGACGCCACGTATCCGGAGTTGGCGGCCGTCGTGATCACTGGTCTCTACCGGGTCGCTGGCGGCGGGCTGGCGTTGAAGCGGGCCCTCGATGCCATCTTCGCCGAGATCAGCAAGGCCATCACCGATGGAGCGCGCATCGTCGTGCTCAGCGATCGCAACAGCGACGACGTCTATGCGCCGATCCCGTCACTGCTGTTGACCTCTGCCGTGCATCATCACCTCATCCGTGAGAAGCAGCGCACCAAGGTCGGTTTGATAGTCGAAAGCGGCGATGCCCGCGAAGTGCATCACATGGCCTTGCTGATCGGCTACGGCGCCGGGGCAATCAACCCGTATCTGGCCTTCGAGTCGATCGAGGACATGGTCAGCGAGAACCTGCACGGCCTCGGCGGGCTCGACCCGCACAAGGCGGTGAAGAGCTACATCAAGGCGGCAGGCAAGGGCGTGCTGAAGGTGATGAGCAAGATGGGCGTCAGCACGGTCGCCAGCTACACCGGAGCACAGATCTTCGAGGCGATCGGCCTCGGCCACGAACTCGTCGACGAGTACTTCACCGGTACCGTCAGCCGGCTGGGCGGCATCGGTCTCGACGAGGTTGCCGCCGAGGTCGCCGCCCGTCACAAGGTTGCTCATCCGCCGCGGCCAGCCGAGCGGGCCCATCGCAAGTTGGAGCTGGGCGGCGAGTATCAGTGGCGGCGTGAGGGCGAGGTGCACCTGTTCAATCCTGAGACCGTGTTCAAGTTGCAGCACGCGACTCGTTCAAAGCGATACGACATCTTCAAGCAGTACACCGCGTTGGTCGACGACCAAGCCAAGAAGTTGGCAACACTGAGAGGTCTGTTCGAATTCAATCTCGGCGAACGCCAACCGATCTCGATCGACGAGGTCGAGCCGGTTCGTGAGATCGTCAAGCGGTTCTCGACCGGGGCGATGAGCTACGGCTCGATCTCTGCCGAGGCGCACGAGACGTTGGCAATCGCGATGAACTCGATCGGCGCGAAGAGCAACACCGGTGAGGGTGGCGAGGACAGCGACCGGCTCTACGACCCGCAGCGCCGCAGTGCCATCAAGCAGGTGGCCAGTGGTCGCTTCGGAGTCACAAGCGAATATCTGGTCAATGCCACCGATCTGCAGATCAAGATGGCGCAGGGCGCCAAGCCGGGTGAGGGCGGCCAGCTACCGGGCCACAAGGTCTATCCGTGGATTGCTGCGACGCGTTACTCGACACCCGGCGTCGGTCTGATCAGCCCGCCGCCGCACCACGACATCTATTCGATCGAGGACCTCAAGCAACTGATCCACGATCTGAAGAACTCCAACCCGGCGGCGCGCATCAACGTGAAGTTGGTTGCCGAGGTCGGTGTCGGCACCGTGGCAGCTGGTGTCAGCAAGGCCAAGGCTGATGTCGTGCTGATCAGCGGTCATGACGGCGGCACTGGCGCCAGTCCGCTGACGTCGTTGAAGCATGCCGGCGCGCCGTGGGAGCTCGGCCTCGCCGAGACGCAACAGACGCTGCTGCTCAACGGGCTGCGTGACCGGATCGTGGTGCAGGCCGACGGACAGCTGAAGACGGGTCGCGATGTGGTGATCGCCGCGTTGCTCGGCGCCGAGGAGTTCGGTTTCGCAACGGCACCGTTGGTGGTCAGTGGTTGCGTGATGATGCGCGTCTGCCATCTCGACACGTGCCCCGTCGGCGTCGCCACTCAGAACCCGGAGTTGCGTGCCAAGTTCAGCGGAAAGCCGGAGTTCGTCGTCAACTTCATGGAGTACATCGCCGAGGAAGTCCGCGAGCACATGGCCGCGCTCGGCTTCCGCACGATTCAGGAGATGATCGGCCACGTCGAGGCGCTCGAAACCAAGGCGGCGATCACCCACTGGAAGGCGAAAGGTCTCGACATCAGCCCCATCCTGGCGGCGCCATCGAACCCGTACGGCCAGACGATGTATCAGTCGGTCGCCCAGGATCACGGTCTCGAACATGCTCTTGATCAGCAGTTGCTCGTTGCCTGCGAGCCGGCGATCGGGCGTGGCGAGGCGGTCCATCTCGACCTTGCCATTCACAACGTCAACCGCACGGTCGGCACGATGCTCGGCCACGCGGTGACCGAGCGCTACGGCGGCGCTGGCCTGCCCGACGGCACGATCGACATCCGCTTTCGCGGGTCGGCAGGGCAGAGCTTCGGCGCGTTCGTGCCCTCCGGCATCACCCTGCGCCTCGAGGGCGACGCCAACGACTACGTCGCCAAGGGACTGTCGGGCGGGAGAGTGGTCGTCAGGCCCGATCGCCGAGCGCAATTCGTGGCCGAGGAGCACACCATCGCCGGCAACGTGATCGGCTACGGCGCAACTGGTGGCGAGATCTTCCTTCGCGGCGTTGTTGGCGAGCGGTTCTGCGTGCGTAACTCGGGTGCCACTGCGGTGGTCGAGGGCGTCGGCGACCACGGTTGCGAGTACATGACGGGCGGCCGCGTGATCGTGCTCGGACCGACCGGACGAAACTTCGGCGCCGGCATGAGCGGCGGCATTGCGTATGCCTACGACCCCGACGATGTGTTCGCGGCGAAGCTCAACAACGAGATGGTGCAATTGCAACAACTCGATGATCAGGACCGCGAGTTCGTCCGGCTTACCGTGCAAGATCACTTTGCACACACTGACTCGGCGGTTGCCCAAGAGCTCATCGAAGACTGGGACAACAAGATCATTCACTTCAAGAAAGTGATGCCCGTCGACTTCGCCAGAGTCCTCGGCGTGATGAAGCAGGCCGACGCCGATGGCCTCGACGAACAGCAAACCCTGGACCGTGTGATGGAGGCCGCTCGTGGGTGAGGTGACGGGATTTCTGAAGTGGGACAGGGAACTTCCTTCGCGGCGGGATGTGCCGGTGCGGTTGCGCGATTGGAAAGAGGTCTACAACGACTTCGCTATCGACAAGGTGCAGACCCAGGCTGGGCGTTGCATGGACTGCGGCATTCCGTTCTGTAACAACGGCTGCCCGCTCGGCAACCTGATCCCGGACTGGAACGACCTCGTCTACCGCGAGCACTGGCGCGATGCCATCGACCGCTTGCATGCGACCAACAACTTCCCCGAGTTCACCGGCAGGTTGTGCCCGGCGCCGTGTGAGGCCGCATGCGTGCTGGGGATCAACGCCGATCCGGTGGCCATCAAGCAGGTCGAGGTCGAGATCATCGATCGAGCGTGGGACGAAGGTTGGGTCGAGCCTCAATTGCCCAGCGTCATGACCGGCAAGCGCATTGTCGTGATTGGTTCCGGCCCGGCTGGGCTGGCCGCCGCCCAGCAGCTGACACGCGCCGGCCATGAGACCGTCGTTCTCGAACGTGCGGATCGAATCGGCGGCTTGCTGCGCTACGGCATTCCGGAATTCAAGATGGAGAAGCGCCACCTGGCGCGTCGCATCGCCCAAATGGAAGCAGAGGGCACCGAGTTCCGCACCAACGCGACCGTCGGTGACGGCATCGACATCGAGGTCTTGCTCGCTTCATACGACGCGATCGTGTTGGCCTGCGGCGCGACGCAGGCGCGCGATCTGCCGATACCGGGTCGCGAATTGGGTGGCATTCACCAAGCCATGGAATACCTGCCGCTGTCCAACCGAGTGCAAGAAGGCGACATCGATGTGTCGCCCATCGACGTTCACGGCAAGCATGTCGTGATCATCGGCGGCGGCGACACGGGTGCCGACTGTCTCGGCACCGTACATCGCCAAGGCGCGGCCAACGTCACTCAGCTGGAGATCATGCCTCGCCCCCCAGACCTGCGCGCGGGCAGCAACCCGTGGCCGCAATGGAGCTTGGTGTACCGGGTCTCGTCGGCGCACGAGGAGGGTGGTGACCGCTTGTTCAGCGTCAACACCGAGCGTTTCGTCGACGATGGCAACGGCAGGGTGCGGGCGCTGTTGTTGCACGAGGTGGAGATGATCGACGGTCGCTTTCAGAAGATCGAGGGAAGCGACCGCGAGCTGCCCGCCGACTTCGTGTTTCTGGCGATGGGGTTCGTCGGACCCGAGAAGGGAAGCTGGCTCGACCTGCTCGGCGTGTCGTTCGACGAGCGCGGCAACGTCGCTCGCGACGGTCGCTACATGAGTTCGGTTCCCGGCGTTTTCATTGCCGGTGACATGGGACGAGGGCAAAGCCTGATCGTATGGGCCATAGCCGAAGGTCGATCTTGCGCGGCAGGCGTGGACGCCTGGCTGATGGGTGAGACGCAACTGCCCACGCCCATCGCGCCCACTGCGCGACCACTCACGTAACGCCAGCGCGTAGGCTGATCCCATGAAATCGAATGTGTTGTTGGTGGCGCTCTCAGCTGCTGTTTTGGCATCGTGTGGCGCAGCAGACGGCGCTTCGAACCAGACTGTTCTGGAACTCACCCCAACCAACTACGTCACGGTGACGCAGACTCCTACGACCTTGGCCACGACGACCATTCCTGGCGGGACGGGCAACCCGGGCACGGTGCACCCCGAAGAGGGCTCCTATGTGGTCGCGACGGGCGACTATCCAGCAACTATCGCAAACAAGTACAAGGTCAAGCTCGACGACCTGATCGCCATCAACGGCTGGACCCTTGTGAATGGTCAAGTGCCGGAGTTCAACAATCTCGCTCCGGGCGCGACCATCAAGATCCCACCGAACTGGACTGAACCTGGCACGGCAGTCGACACGGGCGGCACTACCGCGACGGGCACGACCCCGTCGACCGAGACGACCACCACCGTCGCCGGCGGTCAGTCGACGTGCGCACCCGGCGAGTACACAATCGTCGATGGCGACTTCTTGGGCAAGGTGGCCAAGAAGCTCAACACCACGGTCGACGCCCTCAACGCCGCCAACACCGCCACAAAGGGCTACGCCAGCTTCTATCCCGGTCTGAAGATCAAGACTCCGCCGAAGGACAACTGCTAGATCACACCAGACGCAGCGTGACCTGATCGAGTGCGACCAGCTGGCCGACGTTGCCGCGGTCAGTGGCGGTCAGTTCGATCTCCGATTTCGTTCCATCGGTGAATCGCACACTGTGCAGCAGTCCGAACCGCGACCACAGGCTGGTGACTGCCGCCGGGTCTTCGGTAGCAATCGTGTATCCGGCGATCGACGTCACAACTGTGTTGTCGGTGTGCGCTGTCCAGGCCGGCCCGCCCCACAGCCATGATCCCTGCGGTTCGGGTTGGTCGAGGCTGACGATCGCTCCGCCGATGTCACCCGGGTGCAGATGCCTGCCGCGAATTGTCAGGAAGTCGCCGCTCCAGACCGTGCGAACTTGAGCACGATCCAGCGCTGACATCCGCGAGTCGAGATCGTCCACCTCGAACATCACCATGTAGGCGATCACGTCGGCTTTGCGGCGATCAAGCAGTCGACCGGCTGCAGTGTTTTTGGTGATAGGAGAGACGACCTCGATGAACTGCTCGCCGACGGTAAGCAGGGCGTTGTGCAGGCCGAACTCAGCGACGCCCGGATCGTTGAAGCAGACGCGAAGTTTGAGGTCTGTGCAGAGGCGGTCGACCGTCGCCTCGAGGTTGCGGGCGGCAATGACGACTTGACGTAACCGGATCACATCAAAATGGTAGAGGTTGGCATGGTAGAGGTCATCGATCAGCGGCGGTAGGTTCGACCACATGCTCAGTGTGATCGAAGGCCGAGTGCTCGGTTGTCTGATGGAAAAGGAACGCACGGTTCCCGATCAGTATCCGTTGACGATGAACGCTCTCGTCTCGGCGTGCAACCAGTCATCGTCGCGTGAGCCGATCATGGCCCTCGACGACTTCGAGGTCGATGCCTCGATCACGTCGATGAAAGCGCAGGGTCTGCTTCGGATCGTCCACCCCTCGCACGGTCGCAGTGTCACCCGCTATCGGCAGGTGGCCGTCGAGAAGTACGAGCTCCACGAAGGTGCCGCAGCAGTGATGGCGGTTCTGCTCGTTCGTGGCCCACAGACAGTTGCCGAGCTGCGCTCGCGAACCGAGCGACTGCATGGCTTCGAGTCGGCTGCCGAGGTCGAAGCCAGCCTGCACCAACTCGTCGAGAGCGCTCTCGTCAGGCTGCTGGAACGGCAAGTCGGGCAGAAGGAGCAACGGTGGCAGCAGTTGATCGCTGAGGAGGCTGAGCCTGTGGCTGGGCCGGCAACCTTCGTGCCGGCCGCAGCGGCGGGCAGCATGACCGATCGCGTCGCCCAGCTCGAAGAGCGTGTCGCCAAGCTCGAATCTGCCCTCGCCGATCTGCTGTAACACGCGATGTACACACCTGCT
>JAENVT010000367.1 GCA_016650435.1 Ilumatobacteraceae bacterium | reverse complement strand
TTCGGCCCACTCACCGACGCGATGCTCGTTGCTCACGAAGGCGCGGCTGGCCCCTCGCTCATCCAACCACGCGTCGAGCCGGAGATCGGGCTTCGCTTCAACGGTTCGCTACCCGCTGACGCGAATCTCGACGTGGTACTCGGCGCCGTCGGCGACGCGTTCGCCTGCCTCGAGATCGTGGACTCCGTATATCCGGACTACCGATTCCGTCTCGAGGACAACACGGCCGACGGCTCCTCTGCTGCACAGGTCGTCATCGGACCCGTACTCAGCAGCATCGAGCACCTGGACGACATCTCGGTCGTGCTACTGCACAACGGTATGGAATGCGGTTCTGCGACGGGGCGAGCGGCGTCAGGTCAGCCAGCGGCCGGTGTTGTCTGGCTGGTTCGCCAATTGGCCCTGCAAGGCCGGCACATCGAGGCAAGCCAGATCGTCATCACCGGTGGGCTGACCCGGGCCGTACCGCTCGACTTCGGCGATCACGTAGAAGCGATGTTCGACGGTCAAACTCATGTCGCGGTACACCGCCCACCACTCCCCATCCCGAGACACCAGACATAACACCCACGTCCGACAGAGTCCATCCGCTCAAGCGATGCCCTGTAACTCTCTGGTCGTTTCATACGAGCCGCGAGCACGAGACTGGGCACGCTCCCTTCCCTCAGTCTTCCCAATCACGCCGAGACATGGCTGTCAATCGTGGCCAACGGTAGACGCCGGCGCCATCCCGACAAATGCGTGGCCGCAGCGGTCCAAGACGCGGGCACGTCGCAAAGTGGCCCGCACCAACCGCACCGTTGACGTTCGCGCGTTGCCGGGACCGGCGGTGATGGCCGCCGCGATCGAGGCGATCGTCACCCACCAATCCGGCAGCCGTGCGTTCCGGGTGACGACCGCTGTCGCCCACTACGCAGGTTTGCGCCCGTCAGAAGTGGTCATGCTCCGCGTCCGCTCAACCGTGTTACCGGCCGAGGGTTGGGGGCGTGTGGAGGTGACCGAAGCCGACATCTCCTTCGATGAGCCCGGCGAACCCAAAACCGGACCACGCAGTGTGCCGATCCCACCAGTGCTCGTCGCCATGCTCTCCGAGTGGATCGACCAAAACAACCTCACCGATCCGGAGCGGCTGTTGTTCCGCACCCGCAACAACACCCGACCGAGCGGGTCGAACTGGATCCGGTCCTGGCACCGCGCCCTCGAATCCGTCGGACAGAAACCGCTGCGCGTCTACGACTGCCGCCACGCAGCCGCGACCACATGGCTACGCGCCGGGATGCCCCTCGCCGAAACCGCACGACCGACTCGGGCACAGCGTCGAAACCCTCGTCTCCACCTACGTCGGTGCACTCGACGACGAAGAACACATCGCCAACCAACGCGTCGACACCATCCTCGGATAACCCCTGCAGCATCACTCCCTCACCCGCGGTGTCTGCCTCAACCAAGCCAGCCGCTGTCGGGCAACGAGACCAAATGTAACGATCTCCGCGTTACATTTCCTGCAGCTCGACCCCGTCGGCAATCAGCACCCACCCGGCGCATATCGCCGGCTCGGCGCTGTTCTGCCGGACATCGAGCTCGTTCTGGACGCTCGAGCATGTGCGTTCTGCTTGACAGTTGCCGCGGTTCGAAGCACACGATATGGGCGGATCGCGCATCTCGGGAGGGGCGCGGATCAGGCAGATCGGTGTGGGTCATCTGTGCGCCGGAGTATGTGTGAGAATGCGCAGTGCGTTACGTCAAGATCACGAACGATGATCGCGGAGGTTCGAGGTTCGAGGACGTTGAGGTTCCGCAAGCCACCGTTCCATACACGGAGAATGTAGCTCCGCTGCTCGTCTCCGCAGAGGTGGCAGCCACGGGCGTCATCTTCGTGACCACACCGCCAGACGTTCGTGAGGCCAAGCCTCACGCCCCACCAAGACGCCAGTTCGTCGTGGTGCTCGAGGGCGAGGTCGAGGTCGAAACATCCAATGGAGAGAAACGCACGTTCACGCCTGGGATGGTCGCGCTGGCCGAAGACGTCGGCGGAGAGGGTCACATCACGAGGGTCGTCAGTTCGACCCCGTGGACCTTCATGGCTATCCCGATCGCTGATTGACTCGAAGCCGATCGACGGCAGGGCGCGCAAGCACATCAAGCACGAGATCCGCGACGAAGAACACACCGACGCCGAAGAACAAGAAGAAGCGAAGGCCTGAGATCGCGCATGCACCGCGAGACACGCGCGGCTGAGCGACCGCTCCGGACGCTGCGGTGGTCCGTGGTGTGCGAATCAGTTGCGCGATCGTCCGGATCCACAGGTTGCTCCCCATTGCAATGAAGTCCACCAGCCGTGTGGCAAGGACCTAAAAGGCCGACTTCGACGATACGGTTAGTCTGTCATTTGGGCCTCCGGACCGCTTGGGTCGTGACCACAGCAGGAACTTCGATCAACTTCGTGAGCAGCTCCTGAGGTAGTCGGCATTCGTGCCGCGAAGGAGACGTGGTGGAAATTGCCAGTGCGGAAGCCGGCATCGCAGGTGTGGACGCGGCGTTGATCGTTGACGCTGTCTTCCGGCGGGCAAGTATGTGCATGGCAATTACGGATCAATTGGGTACGTATTTGCAGGTCAACGACGCCTTGTGCAAGTACTTGGGCTACTCGCCGATTGAACTGAACGGCAAATCATTTCGTGACGTCACAGCGCCGGAGGATTTGGCCTACGGCGCGCTGGCCATGGAAAGTTTGGTCAACGGGCACAGCGACGATTTCGCCGTGGAGAAACGCTACGTGACGGCGAGCGGGGCATTGGTCTGGGCGCGCACAACCGGGGCGGCAGTCAAGGACGCGAACGGGAATCTTTTGCGTGTGTTGGTACAGATTGAGGACTTGACGACGCGACTGGCGGTCGAGACGGCGCTCAATCGGCGATTGTCGTATGACGAACTGACGGGCCTGGCGAACCGGGACTTGTTCTACGATCGTCTGCACGCAGCGTTGGCATTGCCGCGGCGATCGGTGCGAGGTCTGGCGTTGCTGATGATCAATCTCGATCGTTTCCATCAAGTCAATTCCGGTCTAGGTCACGAGGCCGGTGATCTGATTCTTCGCGAGGCTGGGCGTCGATTGACTGCAGCCGTGAGAGGCGATGACACGGTGTCACGGCTCGGTGGTGACGAGTTCGCAATCCTCGCCCTCGGCATGCACGATCCGCTCAACGCCGCAGCGTTGGCCGTAGACATCCGCGACATTTTGAAACGACCGTATTGGGCCGACGGTAACCCGGTGTACGTGTCAGCGCGAGTCGGTGTCGTGACGAACGTCGACGGC
>JAENVT010000366.1 GCA_016650435.1 Ilumatobacteraceae bacterium | reverse complement strand
TGTTGGTCGGCCACGGGGGCGACGCTGTGGATCATGTCGCTGTGCCACCACACGGTGTCGCCGGCGCGGACATCGGGAATTCCGCTGGACGCGCTGAGCAGCAGCGAGTGCCATTGCTCTGTGATCGGGAGGACCTGGTTGGCGGTCACACCGCACATGTCGTCGTCGAGGACATCGGCGAGCAATGGGCGCAGCAGCACGTATGCCATCGCGTCGGCGATCGGCACCGTGTGCAAGACGCCTTGGTCGTGATCCATGTCGGATAGCGCGGTCCAGCCCTGAAAGGTGCGGAACGCCGAGCACATCGTGGTGCTGGGATACTGCGTGCCGGCGGTTCGATGCGCGGCATCCCAAGGGTCGTACTGTTCGACGGTCCCGTCGAACAGATGGCGGAACGCCCGTTGTGACGAGGAGGTCATCCACAAGTCGAGCGTGCCGGCATCGAGGTGCGCGCCGAGCCCGCTCGAGTTCGCGCCGGGAGGGCGGCGCCTGATGCGATCCGGGTAGATCGCATCGCGGGCGGGGTCGAACCAAGTGGTCCCATCTGATTCGCTGATCCACTGCTCGTTGAGGAAGCGCTGCACCCGCGCCATCTGATCGCTCTGCCGGGCCTCCATCTGCGCCCTCGACCAGTAGATCGGATAGATCTCTGGCTTGGAACCGACGCTGCCGAAGAAATCGTCACCAGGTCCCCGATAATCCTCGAAGAAGCGGTTCCGCTCGACGTAGTCGACGATTCCCTGATCCCAGTCGAGGGCCTGCTGGCGCGGGAACTGGCCACGAACAACGACACATCCGCGTCGACGCAACAACATGAGATCGTCGGTGGACACGGTGCCGGCGGCGATGTCCGCGTACTTGATCACCGGCCACACCTGGCGACCTTCTGCCTTGACCGCGGAGATCTCGTCAACCTGGACGCGGACGCGCGACTCGATCGCGGAGAACACCTCGTCGACCGATCTACCCGAACCCTCTATGCGGGCCCGCAGCGCTTCTTTGATCTGGACGATCGCGGCGCGCCGGTCGGCCGGTGCGTTCTCCCAGTGCGGTAGTTCCCGCAACGCGCCGATGGCGGCTCGGTGGATGAGGGGCACGGCCGCTCTCCTTTGCTAACGACTTCCAACTTGAGGCACCTTACGCCGACAGCGTGCGCCGACTCAGAGGAAGCCGGCTGAATTTGTGATGCTGGTACGGTCGAACGATCTGAATCCGACACTGAGGAGTGTGCGATGCGGACTCTGACGCCGGACGACATGACGTGGAACACGACGTTGCTGTCTCCGACGAACGCCGTCGCAGACATCGCTGCACTGCGCTCCCAAGACGGCGGCGACATATTGATCTGGGGCAGCTCCAGCGAGGTCACCGAGACCATCGCCGTTGGCGTCGGCGAAGCTGCGCACATAGAGCTGGTAGATGACCGCGTCGCGCCACCATTCACCGTGCAATTCGGACCCCCTCGTTCATTGCAGGCTCCACGAGCCCTTCGAGGACCATAGGGTGAATTGCGCTGTTTACGCAAACCTTCTCACGCTATTCGCAAGAAGTTGCAGAAATCTCTGGCTCTCACGCAATGACCGCCATAGATTGGCGGCCGTGGCTCCCCGTCTCTCCGACATCGCAGACAAGGTGGGGTTCAGCGAGGCAACCGTGAGCCGTGTGCTGAACGGTAAGTCGGGGGTGTCCACGTTGACCCGAAACGCCGTCCTCAGCGCCGTCGACATGCTCGGGTACGCTCGACCGGCGCAACTGCGAACCGAACGGGTTCGGCTCGTCGGTCTTGTCTTGCCAGAGTTGCAGAGCCCTATCTTTCCCGCCTTCGCCGAGGTCGTCGCCGGCGCGCTCGCCCAACAGGGCTTCACCCCGGTGCTGTGCACACGCACCGAGGGCGGCATCACCGAGCCCGAGTACGTTGACATGCTGATCGCTCAACAGGTGTCAGGTGTCGTGTTCGCGGGCGGACTGTACGCGCAGGCGGATGCCCCGCACGATCATTATGCTCGCCTCGCCGAACGCAACCTTCCCGTCGTGCTCGTCAACGCGGCCGTCGACAGCCTGCCGTTCGCAACCGTTGCCTGCGACGACACCAGCGCGGCCGAACAGGCGCTCAACCACCTCGTCTCGCTCGGCCACGCGCGCATCGGCATGGTGCTTGGTCCGCTCGATCACATCCCGTCGCAACGCAAGCTCTCGGCAGCCAGACGGATGGCGTCGGGTGGCCGAATCGCGCTCCCCGACGGCGACATCACCCGCGCCGACTACTCGGTCGAGGGCGGCCAGGCGGCCGCGGCGCAGCTACTGCGGCGGGGCGTCACCGGCGTGATCTGTGCGAGCGATCCACTCGCCTTGGGCGTCATCCAAGCGGTCCGCCGAGCCGGCCTCTCCGTACCGGCCGATGTTTCCGTCGTCGGCTACGACGACTCACGTTTCATGCGCTACACCGACCCGGCTCTGACGACGGTGCGTCAACCGATCGAAGCCATGGGCCGCGCCGTCGTCGAGCGCCTCATCGCCCAGATCAACGGTCGCAACGACGTCGGTGACCGACTGCTCTTCGAACCCGAACTGATCGTGCGCGCTTCCACCGGCCCGGCGCCGTCGGGCGACACTGCGTAGCCGCCCGGCTCAGCAAGCGATTCGGGTGTCGAGAGCATCTGCGAGACCATGCAGTGCGGCTGGACAGTCTCCGCTGAAAGCGGGACCGTGCATCGGAGCGAGGGTGGTCACGTCAAGTTCGGCAAGCTGACGCACGATCGCGCCACTGTCGGGCCGCAGCGACCATGAGCCGAAGTCGGCCTGGGTATCAGCGGCCAGTGCCGGCCCGAGCAGGTCATCAGTTGTGGTCGCCGGATATGGGCCCCATCGGGTGAAGAGGTCACCGCAGAACAGGGTGCCGGTGGTCTCGTCGAAGAGAAGGCCCGCCTCCCATCCATGAGGCATGTGTGGCGTATCGATCCAGCGCATCCGGTGGCCACCGATGTCAAGCACTTCGCCGTTTGCAAGTGGGCGGGGTGGTCGGTCGGCAAGATCGGCGATCGACACCATGCAACCTGTCATGCCTTGGGCGACGGTCGCGTCGGGCGCGGCTGCGAGGAATTCGTTCATCGAGCCGCACTCATCGGCCTCGACGTGGCCGAACGACACCCATCGAATCGTGTTGACCGGCACGACGTTCGAGATGGCACCGCTGACCAAGGGGAAGAGCCCTCGCATTCCGGTGTGGAACAGCATTGGCTCTTCGCCTGCAATCAGGTACTGGTTGAAGCCCAAACCGACTTCGGCGACGTGAGTGGTGAGTTGGTGCACGCCATCGGCTACTTCGGTGATGCGGGTCTCCATCAGAAAGGCACCTCTTGTGCGAGCAGGCCGCTACCGGTCGCTCGGCCCGAGAAGATCCGGCACAGTTCGACGGCGTCGAGACTGAGGACTTCACCACCGGACCCCGAAGTGAATGTGCCTCCAGCCGTGCCGGTGAGCTCGAGCGTGAAGGGTTGGCCGTGCCGGCGAGCCCATTCGGCCACGGCGTCGGCGACGATGAGCCCGTCGTGTTCGGCGGTCTGCACGA
>JAENVT010000365.1 GCA_016650435.1 Ilumatobacteraceae bacterium | reverse complement strand
GTTGTCGGCTTGCACCGTGCGCGCTTTGCGGGCCTCGTACATATCGGTGACCGAACCGAGCAGATGAAACAGATATCGATACGCCATTCCGAGCACTAGGACGAACATGCGTGGCAAGAGCATCGCCCGAAGCGCGGCGAGCAGCCGCGTCCATGTCGTTGTCAGCGCCAGAAGAACGACGAACGAAATTGACGTCGCCACCCGTACCACGATCAGACCGGCCGAGCGGAGCCCCTGGCTGGTGAGTCCGACGCGGTGACCGAACCAGTGTCCCATCGGCACCACGATGTGACCGTGGGTGACGAAGCTGAACGTCGCCGGCATCACGACGATGCCTGTGAAGATCGGCACGAACAACCACACGCGTTTGATGAAGTACGACATCGAGATCTTCGAGGCGATGGCGAGAAGCAATGCCACCACATACAACCCGACGAGGACCGGTATGTTGCGCATCAACGCAGCGGCAATGACGAGGGCCAGAGTGGTGACGGCCTTGACGCGCGGGTCGAGGCGTTGCAGCAGACCTGGCTGTGCAGCAATCTCGTCGGTGAACAAAGCTTGACGCATGACGCTCGATGCGCCGGCGATTGTCTTGTCGATGAACTTTGCCTTGCTGCGCTTGCCGATGCAGCCACACGGGCACAAGGCAACTTGGCGCTGCAGCAGCCATGCCGGAGTGCCCGACGACGTCGGCCGCGTCAGTTCGTCGGGTCGAGAACTCACGGCGATGCAGCGGCGGTGCGCGCCGAGTCGTCGCCGTTGCGCAGCCGATTGATGCACCGGCCGGCGAGACACAGTGCACAGACACCGACAGTTATCACTGCCAAACCAATCACAGCCGAGAGCACGTAGGCGATGTTCGGATGCTGGCCGCTGTCGAAGCCATAACGGCCCAGCACGGCATGGTCCCAGAAGGAACTCCATCGGGCGAGACCGGTTGGCACGGCCTTCAGGTTGTACTTGCCGAGATCGAGATTGGCCGGCGTGTCTTCGCCGAACGCTCCACCTGGAGCGAGCAGCCCAAGTGGCGTCAGCACCACCAGCACGCCAAGGCCGACGAAGGCCCAGCGCCAGCCGAGCGGTCGCCGATCGGGGATCAAGCCGTCGACCTGAACATTGGGGTGGTTGATCCTGAGAACCGGGATGTTGGCGCGCTGCAGGTAGGCGATCACGCCGAACGTCAAGGCGAATTCAGCAAGGCCGGCAACCGTGAGGTGGGCGAGCGCCATCGCCGGAAGTGTCTGGGAAAGATGAAATGGCGCGTAGAGAGGTGTGCCATCGGCCGCCTTGAACAGGTCTGGCTGGATGCCGAACTCGACTGCCGCGCAGAACGCGGCGACGTTCAAGCCGACGTAGCTGCCAATGCCAGCGGCGACTGCGCGGCGTGGATTGGTGAGCGTGATGTTGCGGGTCAGCAATCGGTACACCGCGTAGCCAGAGAACGGTAGCGCGAGGGCCATGTTGAAACAGTTGGCGCCAATGGCCAGCACGCCGCCGTCGCCGAAGAACAGCGCCTGGATGATCAGCGCAACTGACACGGCGATGACGGCCGCCCACGGTCCAAGGAGGATCGCGGTCAACGTGCCGGCGACGGCGTGTGCCGTCGTGCCGTCTGGCACCGGGATGTTGAACATCATCACGATGAAACTGAACGACGCGCCCAGCGCAACATAGGGCACGTACCGCGACTTGACGACCTTGCGCACCCGGCGGCCGGCCGTCGCCCAGAATGGCACCATTGCCGCGCCGAGAGCGCCACAAGTCGATGGGCTGAGATACCCATCTGGAATGTGCACGGCGCCCCCTCGAAACCACTATTGCGAATGAGTTGCAAAACGAGTTTCGCAAAATGATCGGCTGCCGTCAACCCCGAAGGTAACGGCCCGCCAGGTCCTGCGCTGTCGAAACCAGCATCGACCGCAGCTCGGCCGGCTCGATGGCTTCGGCGTCGGGCCCGAGCCGCATCACGACCAGAGCGCCGAGAGAACGAGGCGCCTACTCTCACGCTGAGTGCGCGCGAACCCGTATCAGCGAGGAAGTTCGTGAAGACCGGGCTTCGCGCCGACAGGGGTTTCGTGCGTTGGGCATGTGCCGACGGTGTGTCGGTGATGGGCACGTCGGTCAGCACGGTGGTGCTGCCGCTCGTTGTGTATCAGGCAACGGGATCCTCGGCGGCGACCGGCGGATTGTTCGCGCTGCGGGTGATCCCGTACCTGTTGTTCGGCACGATCGCCGGACCCATCGCTGATCGGTGGAACCGCCGGCGCTTGATCATCGGAGGAAACATCCTCGAAGGGTTGCTCGGGGCAACCATTCCGATTGCTGCATTGTTCGGTGTCTTGTCGGTCGCTCAGGTGTACGCCGTTGGATTGCTCTCGGCAACCGCGTTCGTGTTCTCGGATGCGGCAGTGTTTGGTGCGGTCCCGGCGTTGGTCGGTACCGAGCGTCTCGCCGCTGCCAACGGGTTCCTCGGCTCGGTTGTTTCTGCTGCCGAGATCGCCGGGCCGGCACTGGGTGGGGTGCTAGCCGCCACGGTCGGCGCGACCAACGCGGTGTGGTTCGACAGCGCGACGTTTTTCTTCGCCGCGGTGGTGCAGGCCTCGTTGCGATCGACGTTCCGCGCTGGGCCGCCTCCGCAGGGACCGCTACAGATCCGCAAACAGATCGGCAGGGCGATGCGCTTCGTGCGCGCTAACCGCAGCGTGGCGACCTTGCTGTTCACCGGGTTCGGGAACTCGCTGGGGTTCGGCGCGGTGCTCGGTTTGCTCGTGCCCTACGCCGTCGAGCAACTCGGATTGTCGCAGCGGGATTTCCGCGTCGGTCTGCTGTTCAGCGCCAGCGGTTGCGGCGCACTCATCTCTGGGTTGCTGTTCTCGCGACTGTTCAGGCCGGCGCGCGTCAAGTGGATCACGCCAACCACGATTGCGGTGTCTTCTGTGCTCGTGGTTGGCCTGGTCGTCAGCACTTCGTGGATCCCAGCCGTCGCGCTGTTGGTTCTGTTCTCGTGGTCGATTGGAACGACGATCACGACAGGGATCACGTACCGTCAGCTCGCGGCTCCCGATGATCTGCGATCGAGCGTCAACGTGTTCGGGCGAATGATCTCCTGGGGTGGCCAGCCATTCGGGGCCGGCATCGGGGCGTTCGTCTCGGCCGCCATCAGCGTGCGTGCGGCCTACATCGTGTCTGCTGCAGCAATGGCGGTCAGCGCGACGGCAGCTCTCGTCTTTCTGCCACCCTCGACCGACATCGACACGAGCGATCAGCCCGGCTACGCCTCGAGGTGAGCGGCAGCAGGCGCCGGTTCCCTTCGGGCAGGCTGCAGTGCTCTCACCGCAAGCCAGGTGGTGATGGGGACAGCTGAAACGAGGCCGATCGAGCCAACAAGTGATCGGATGATCTCGGTGGCGACGATCTCGCGACCGGCGAGCGAGCCGACGGATTGGTTGGCTTGGGTGAACAGCAACAGCAACGGCAGTGCGGCTCCGGCATAAGCGAGAAACAGCGTGTTGACAGTCGAGGAGATGTGGTCCCGACCGATGCTGACGGCGGACCTGTAGAGCGGTCCTGCGGCAAGCTCTGGTTGCGCAGCTCGCAGTTCCCACACCGCAGATACCTGCGTGACCGTGACATCGTCGAGTACTCCCAAGGCGCCAATCACGAAGCCGGCAAGCACGATGCCCTGCAGATTCACCTTCACGCCGAGAGACGTCAGGAAGAGTGCGCTCTCGTCGGACAGGCCCGTCAGATGACTCCAACCCACGAAGAGCAGCGACAGGATCGCGGTGACGGCCAAGCTCGCGAACGTGCCAAGAAGGGCGACCGACGTGGGAATGGTCGGTCCATGAGCGAGGTACAGCGCGACGAAGGCAATGAGCGACGAGGCGACGATGGCGACCATCACGGGGCTGTTGCCATCGAGGATTGACGGCAAGAGAAACTTGACGATCACCACCAGGCTCGCGGCGAGCCCGGCGATCGCCCCCAGGCCGCGCCAGCGGCCGAGCAGAAGGACTGCACCGATGAATGCAATGGCGAGGATCCACATTGGTGTCGCCCGCTGGTAGTCGTAGAACGAGAATGTTGCAGTCCCATCCGGGAGAACCGTCATGTTGACGTAGATGTCGTCGCCCGCGTGAAGGGTGCCGACGTCTGAGACGCCTTGTTCGATCGTTGGTCCGTTCTGAACTGACGACTCGCCTCCGCCTCCGCCACGGGGCACCTGTGGCTCAGGTGTGCGTGGCTGACCATCCAGATGGAGGTGAATGAAGTTGCACGGCGTGTTGTCCGCTTCGGTCGTGCCGGTGCACGGCGCCGTGGTCACGCCGACGACTTGCGCCTTGAGCGGTGGATCGGAGAACAACGTCGGATCAGTGCTGCGCCCACTCGCACCGTTGGGCCAAAACACGACAACACCGATCAACGTTGCTATCGCCGCAACACCAACTGCCGACCAGATTGCCCTCGCCACCTTCGTATCCGCAACGAACTCGGGAGCTATTCCGTCGAGGCCCGACCCCCGAGAGCGATCATTGTGATGGTGATGCACTTGAGTCTGCTTGCCGCGAAGGCGTCAGTACAGTGAGGATGACATGGTCGCCGACGAACGACTCCACCGCCAGGTCAACGACCGGCTGCACCACATTGATCAGCAATATACGCGCGGCCGCCGGGTGATCGTTGAGATGCTCGTCGATGCCGACTCCCCGATGACGCTTCCGGAATTGCTGCAACGTGCGCCGGCGCTGACCCAGAGCTCCACATACCGGAATCTTGCCATGATGGAGGATGCCGGCGTCGTGCGGCGCCTCGTCCACGGAGTCGACCACGCTCGCTACGAACTGGCCGAAGACCTCACCGGGCATCACCACCATGTGGTCTGCACCTCGTGCGGCACGGTGCGTGACTTCACCCTCGACAAGCGATTGGAACGTTCGCTCGACGCCGCATTCGACCAAGTTGCGCGGACCGCCGGGTTCCAACCACAGCATCACGACATCGATGTCTTCGGGATCTGCGCCGACTGCGCGCAGCTCGGAACCGTCGCCCCGCCGCCGGCCAATTAGCCCTCGGTAAAGGCGCCGGACTGGGCGCGATTTCTGTCTGTCTGAACTCGTTGGTAGTGTCTCAGGAATGGTTCCTATTCTTGCACGGATCGCCAGGGGAACACAACCTGTCGCTGTCGCGATGGTGGCGTTGCTTGCCTTCCTGGCAGGATGTGGTGCTGATATACCAGCGACGGGGGCTGGTAGCAGGAAAACAATCGTCGTCACCTATTCGATTCTTGGCTCGTTGGTCCGCGAGGCCGTCGGCAACCTCGCCAACGTCGTGGTAATGATTCCCAACGGATCGGACCCTCATGAATGGGAACCGTCGGCAGGCGACATCGAGCAGCTCAACCGAGCCGACCTGATCGTGCGCAATGGTCTGGGCCTGGAGGGCGGGATGGGGGACGCCTTGGACCGCGCCGAGAGACAGGGTGTCGCCACGTTCGTGGCCTCAGATCACGTGACGGTGCGAACTGTCGGCGAGGGCGAGGGACTTCCGTCGGGCGATCCCGATCAGGCCGTCGGAGCACAGGACCCACACCTGTGGATGGACCCGCTGACCATGCGTGATGTGATGGAGGCGCTGGGTCCGGTGCTAGGCGCGCACGGCATCGGTGCCTCGAGTGGCGTCGCCACTGTCATTGCACAACTGGATCGCCTCAACCAAACGGTGTCGGCGATCCTCTCGGTCGTTCCCGAGACCGATCGAAAGCTTGTGACAGGCCACGAGTCGCTCGGATACTTCGCGCAACGATACGGATTCAAACTTGTCGGCGCCCTCATTCCCAGTCTGACGACGCAAGCCGATGTCTCTGCCCAACAGCTCT
>JAENVT010000364.1 GCA_016650435.1 Ilumatobacteraceae bacterium | reverse complement strand
TCGAGCTCGTGCACGTCGTAGCTGGTGCCACGGTCGACAGCGAGACACGAGTCGCATTCGCAGCATGGCTCACCATCGACCGGCCGCTCGCAGTTGAGCACCTTGGCGAGAATGCGCGCCGACGTTGTCTTGCCAGTGCCGCGCGGGCCTGAAAACAAATAGGCCTGCCCCTCGCGTTGGTTGATCACCGCATTGCGCAAGGCACGAACGACATGCTCTTGACCGCGCACCTCGCTGAATCGGCGCGGCCGATACCGGCGGTAGAGCGACTGGGTAGCCATCGATGTCGAGCCTACTCAGGGGGTGCCACATTGGGTTCCAAACCTCGCCTGGCTGTTGGAGGCTCAACCATCGGATTCAGCCACCGGGGGCGGGTGGCGTCAGCGGCTCGCGGCCATCCTCTAGCGTTGAGCTACCTGCATGAATAGAACCTCCCCGCCCGCTCGCGCGCTTCGTCGCGCCCTCGTTGTGTTCGCCGGTATCGCTGCCGTCGGCGGCTTCGCGGTCCCGCATGCCGAAGCGGTTGACAACACGATGGTCTCGTCGTCTCCGGCAACCGGCAGCACAGTCGATTCATCGCCGCCGTCGTTGCTGCTGACGTTCGCGAATCCGCTCGGAGCGACCAACACCGTTCAAGTCGCTTGCAACGGGTCACCGATCGCAGTCGGCAGCCCGGCGGTCGGGTTGGATGGCCTGTCGTTGAGCGTCACCGTTCCAAACCCGTTGCCGAAGGGTGAATGCGTCGTTTCGTGGCAGGTCAGCCAACCCGACGCGCAAAGCGGCGGCAGTTCGAGCTTCCTGTTCACGATCGCCAACGACACGGTCGGCACGCTTGCTCCCGCTGTGACCACACCTGGTGCCGGCTCGGTTCCGGCGACGGAGTCGACGACTGCCCCCACCACGACCTCGTCGCCCGGCGACACGTCCGCACCCGGAACCGGTTCCGGCGGTCCGCTCGGGTTGTCACGGTTGTTGATCTCGCTCGGCGTCGCGGTGTTGTTCGGCTCGCTGGTGTTGATCGCCACGGCGTGGCCGGAAGGAGTCGAGTACATCCTGACGGTTCGCTTCCTTCGCTCGGCCTGGTTGCTCACGCTCGCCTTCGCGATCTTCAACGCGGCATGCGTGACCGCGCAGATCTCCGGCAAAGGAATCGGTAGCTCGCTCTCACCGACGTCGTGGAACGGCCTCACCGACACCACGCCCGGAATCGCCGCGCTGGCCAGAGTGATCTTCGTGCTGCTGACCGGTTGGGTTGTCATGCGTCCTGAACGGGTCATCGATCCGGCGACCCAACTACCGGCGTTGGCACTTCCCGGGCTCGCCGTGGCGACGCTCGGTTTCAGCCGCAGCGGTGGTCAACTCGCGTTTCTCGGCTATGCCGCCGGAATCGCACACGCCCTGGCGATGGCGGTGTGGCTCGGTGGGCTCATCCTGTTGGCACGAGTCGTGCTGGCCGGCCCTGGCGAAGAGGATCTGGTCCACGCGGTCCGTGGCTTCGCCAGAATCTCCACACCCGCGCTGGGAATCACGATCTTCACCGGCTTCATCCAGATGTATCGCCTCGATTGGGGCGAGATCTTCACCAGCAGTCACGGGCGAGTGCTGTTCCTCAAATCGATCGCGGTCGGTGTGATGGTCTTCCTCGGGGTTGCCGCGCGGCAGTTCATCAAGGAGCGAGTTGCCAGAGTCGATGCGATGACCGGGCAATTGGCTGTCAGGTTGAGGCGCGCCGTAGGCATCGAAGCCATGTGCGGTGTCGTGGTTCTCGCGCTGACGGCATGGATGTTGTCGTTGTCGCCGCCGAAGGTTGCGGCGACCGGCGGCAGCACCAAGGGTCTGGCTGCCAACGTCGAGATCAGCAACGATCAAGCCGATGTCATCGTGCGGTTCAGCGCGGTTGTCGGCCCCAACGCGGTGCGAGTGGAGGTCGACAAGCCGAAGACCGGTGTTGCCGGTCTGGCAATCGATTTCAGCCCACCGGCAAACACGACGGTTCCCGCCGTGACGTTGAACGTTCCGCTGACGACATCCGGCGTCGCAGTCCTGCCCATCGAGCAAGGCATACCCCTTGGCTCGCCCGGGGTGTGGACGGTGACAGTTCGATTCGGTACCTCACCGATTGGCTCGAAGACCGTGTTGATCACCGACGGCACGACGGCATCGACAGGCAGCACGCCGCTCAGTGTGCTTACGACGTCGCCGTAGAACCGCGCTCGACGACCGACGCAAATGCCACGGGGCTCGCCACCTCGAGCTGGTCGTAGCGGCACGATTCCGGCTCGCGATCTGGTCGCCAGCGCACGAATTGCGAGCCGTGCCGGAATCGTCCCTCTTGCAGTTGCCCGAACGTCACCTCGGCGACGCGTTCGATTCGGAGCGGAACCCAACTGAGGTCCTTGCCCGCGTTCCAGCGGCTGCCGGCGCCTGGCATGCGCGTACCCGATTCCTCCGCCTTCGTCGACCACTCCGCCCAATCGCGCCACGGATGATTCTCGAGCGCGTTGTGGGTCAGCGGTTCCAACTCAGCAAGCAACTCGGCGCGTCGTTTGACGGTGAACGACGCCACAACACCGACGTGATGCAGATCGCCGCTGTCGTCGTACAGGCCGAGCAACAACGACCCGACTCCGTTGCCGTCCTTGTGGACTCGATAGCCGGCGATCACACAGTCGGCTGTGCGTTGGTGCTTGACCTTGATCAGCGTGCGCTTGTCGGGCGTGTAGGGATCGCCGAGCCGTTTGGCCACGACTCCGTCGAGGCCGGCTCCCTCGAACTCTGTGAACCATCGTTGGGCGACTGTCGCATCGGTGGTGTACGGGCACAGATAGATGGGCGCGTCGGCCTTGGCGAGTTGTTCGATGAGCAGTTGGTGACGTTCGGACAGTGGTCGGTCGAGCAGCGAATCGTCATCCAGCGCGAGCAGGTCGAAGGCCACGAACGAAGCCGGAGTCTCGGCGGCCAGCCGACGCACGCGGGATTCGGCGGGATGAATGCGCTGCAGCAGGGCGTCGAAGTTGAGCCCGCGATCATCGGTGGCCGGCACGACAATTTCACCGTCGACAACGCATCGTTGCGGCAGCGACGCAAGCAAAGGCTCGAGCAGTTCGGGGAAGTATCGAGTGAACGGGCGTTCGTTGCGGCTGGCGAGTTCGATGCTGTCTCCATCGCGAAACACGATGCAGCGAAACCCATCCCATTTCGGTTCGTACAGCCAACCGTCACCAGTAGGTATGTCGGCCGACAACTTGGCCAGCATCGGCGACAGCGGCGGCTGAATGGGAAGTGTCATCGCCTCCAGCTTGCCAGGGAGCCAGCGGGCCACCGAACGCAGGACCCTCGCAGCTAACGTCGACCGCCGTGGCCACACCCGAGCGCTCGATCACTGTCACAGGCGAGGGCAAGATTGCCGTCAAGCCCGATACGGCATCGCTGAGCCTCGGCGTCCAGGCCACAGCCACAACTGCGACCGAGGCGTTGAGCCGGGCCAACGCCAGCGCTGCGGCATTGATCGCATCATTGAAGACTGCAGGTATCGGCGATGATGACATCGCCACGTCCGGCGTGTCGATCTATCCGCAGTACAACTCGAAGAACACCGTTTCCGGGTATCAGGCGTCGAACAACGTGACGATCACCGTGCGCGAGATCGGCCGGACGGGTCAGTTGATCGATGCCGCCGCTGCAGCGGCCGGCGACAACATCACCGTTGGCGGCGTGTCGTTCTACGTCGACGACAGCGAAGCGCTGATCGGTGCGGCGCGTGCCGACGCGATTCGCAACGCGCGCAAGCGAGCCGGCGAGTATGCCGCTGCAGCGGGCGCAACCGTCGGCGATGTGATTCAGATCAGCGAGCCGGCGATTGGCGGTTCGGCGCAGCCGATGTTTCGGGCGGCTTCGATGTCGAAGTTCAGTGGCGGCGGGTCACCGACGCCGATCGAGGCGGGTACGCAAGATCTCGAGGTCTCGGTCACCGTGGTCTACGAGCTGAGCTGAATCGCGCCGGGCCGCGCGTGTGAGGCCGTGACGGACATCGAAGTAGCGTGGGCGGCAATGAGCAATCCGATGGACGCCAAGCTCGAAGACCTTCGCGAGCGCCGTGAGCAGGCCTACCATGCCGGTTCACCACGCTCGGTCGAACGCCAGCACGAGAAGGGCAAGATGCTGGCACGCGAGCGGCTCGACTGCTTCCTCGACCCCGGCAGCTTCCATGAACTCGACCTGCTGGCTCGTCACCGGGCCCACGCCGCCGGGCTCGAAGAGCGGCCCTACACCGACGGTGTTGTGACCGGTTGGGGCACGGTCGAAGGGCGCAAGGTGTTCGTCTTCAGCCAGGACTTCACCGTCTTCGGTGGTGCGCTCGGTGAGGTGTTCGCCGAGAAGATCCACAAGATGATGGACCTGGCGTTGAAGGTCGGTGCCCCCGTAATCGGGCTCAACGACGGCGCCGGGGCCCGCATCCAAGAAGGTGTCGTCTCCCTGGCCAGCTACGGCGGAATCTTCTATCGCAACGTGCTGGCCAGTGGCGTCGTGCCGCAGATCTCAGTCATCCTCGGGCCGTGCGCCGGGGGTGCGGTGTACAGCCCGGCGATGACCGACTTCATCTTCATGGTTCGCGAGTCCAGCCACATGTTCATCACCGGGCCCGACGTCGTGAAGACGGTCACGGGCGAGGAGGTGACGTTGGAAGAACTCGGCGGGGCGATGAGCCACGCATCGAAGAGTGGTGTCGCCACGTTCGTTTCGCCCGACGAGAAGTCGTGCCTCGAAGACGTTCGATTCCTGCTGAGCTTCCTGCCGTCGAACAACCTCGAAGAGCCTCCGCACGTCGACACCAGTGACGATCCCGACCGGTTGTGCCCGGCGCTGAACGAACTCCTGCCGCCGAGTGCCAATCAGCCGTACGACATGAAAGCCGTGATCCGCGAGGTCGTCGACAACGGCGAGTTTTTCGAGTACTTCCCGTATTGGGCGAAGAGCATCGTCTGCGGATTCAGCCGCGTCGACGGGCATCCCGTCGGCATCGTCGGCAATCAGCCACTGATGCTGGCAGGCGTGCTCGATATCGAGAGCTCCGAGAAGGCCGCCCGCTTCGTACGCACCTGCGACGCCTTCAACATTCCCCTGCTGACGTTCGTCGATGTGCCCGGTTTCCTGCCAGGCGTCGACCAGGAATATGGCGGCATCATCCGCCACGGCGCCAAGCTGTTGTACGCCTATTGCGAGGCCACCGTGCCGCGCATCCAGATCATCACGCGCAAGGCTTACGGGGGTGCGTACGTCGTGATGAACTCGAAGTCGATCGGCGCCGATCTGGCCTATGCCTGGCCCACCGCCGAACTCGCCGTGATGGGCCCGCAGGGTGCGGTTGAGATCGTCTACCGCCGCGAGTTGCAGCAAGCGGCCGACCCGGCCGCACGCCGCGCCGAATTGGTAGCCGAGTACACCGAGAAGTACGCCAACCCCTACAACGCCGCCGAGCGCGGCTACGTCGACGATGTCATCGATCCCGCCGAGACCCGCCAGAAGATCGTCGCTGGTCTGCGGATGCTGCGCACGAAACGTGAAGAGCTTCCACGTCGCAAACACGGCAACGTGCCGTTGTGAATGTGCTCGCTCATCTCCGCTCGCTGCGCTCGCTTTGGCTCCTCGCACTGTGTCGGCGGCTCCCTGGCGGTCGCTCGCCGACCGCACCCGCATCGCTCCCGGTCTGTGTGAGCCGTTGAGCGCATTTCAGATTTCGCCTTCGCCGAGCGACGAGGAGGTTGCTGCAATCGTCGCCGCACTTGAAGCGTCGTGGCCCAAGGCTGTGGTCCTCGAATCTGCGCCGGCAATCCGGGTGCCGACATGGCGGTTCAGCAACCGGTGGTGGATCACTCCATTGCCGACCCGTCGCGAGCGACCGCGTCGGTAGAGGTCAGCGGCTCAACCGCTACCCTCGACGGGGTGGACATCACGACCGTCGCCGATGATCTCATCGTCGCCCATCAGGTGGGTCCCGACGGGGGTGTTGTCCGGCTCACGGGTCTGCAGCCCAACACGATTCATCGCGTCGGCAATGAAGACGTTCGTACGTTGGCGCGCCCCGAAGGACAGCTGTTGTGCCGGATCGGAACGGTCAACGATCTGCATTTCGGGGAAGTCGAGGCCGGGAGGATCGACAGTGATCCACGAGGCCCCATCCAGCGAGTCGAGCCTGGCGAACCATCACATCCCGAAACGATGAACAACGCCGCCGTTTCCGAGATGGCCGCAGCGGATCTCGTTGCCGTCGTCGTCAAAGGTGACTTGACCAACGATGGCACCGACGAGGAGTTTGCATCGTTCGAGAAGAGCTATCGCACTGCCTTTGGAGATCGACTGCACGTCGTACGCGGCAACCATGACGCATATCGCGGTCAACATGCGTACACGGGCGACGAGTGGATCGACTTGCCTGGTGTGTCGATCGCACTGCTCGACACGGTGATCGCCGAGCAGACGACCGGCACGATCAGTCCCCAACAGTTGCAATGGATCGACGACCTTTCGACCACGGCGGATCGTCCAGTCGTCGTGATGGGGCATCACCAGCAATGGGTAGCGGGGGCCCGTCACGCCGAGTATTTCGGTCTTGATCCCGATAGCGCCGACGGTCTGACCGAAGTCGTCGCCAACAACCCCAAAATCGTCGCCTACACAGCCGGGCACACCCACCGTCATCGCGTGCGCTACATGTCGTGCGGTGTTCCGTCGATCGAGGTCGGTTGCGTGAAGGACTTCCCCGGCACCTGGGCGGAGTACCGCGTGTACGAGGGCGGGGTCATGCAGGTCGTGCACCGCATGTCGTCACCCGAGGCGCTGCGGTGGAGCGATCGGTGCCGGCACCTGATGGCGGATTTCGGTATCGACTACGAGTCGTACGCGCTGGGTAACTTGGAGGATCGGTGCTTCAACATCCCGCTGCGGTGAGAGCAGCATTCGAGGACGCGGCCGCGTCGCTGCTGCACACGATCGATCGAGTTGAGCCCCACCAGTGGGATCTTCCAGGTCTCGGTGTGTGGACCGTTCGTGAACTGACAGCGCATACCCTGCGCGCCTTCACGACGATCGAGCGATATCTGGCGGCGGAGCCGATCGTCGACAGGTTGATCGTCGATGCTGCGGAATACTTCCGCATCATCCTGGCCGACCCAAATGTTCACGACGCCGTTGCCGAACGCGGTCGCCAGGCAGGCGTTCAACTGATCGATCCGGTCGGTGAAACTGAGGCGACGGCGCAGCGAGTGCTGGCCCTCGTTGCCTCGACCGCCGACGACGATGTCGTCGAGACGTTGGCGGGGAAGATGATGTTCATCGAGTATCTCGCGACGCGGGCATCCGAGCTTGCGCTGCACACCCTCGATCTGCAGCGGGCAACAGCCCAGCCATTGTCGATGGCGCCCGCGACAGCGACCATGGTGGTGGGTCTGATGGCGGAGCTTGCCGAACCCATCACGCTGCTCTCGGCGTTGACTGGTCGCGGCACGCTGCCAGCCGACTACAGCGTGCTTCGATAGACGCGGTACCCCGCTGGCCGTGGTTGCATAGAGCCCGTGTCACAACCTCCCCTGAACGGTTTGCGCGTCATCGATCTGTCGACCCTGCTGGCCGGCCCCAACTGTGGCCGCTACCTCGCGGACTTCGGTGCCGACGTGATCAAGATCGAACGGCCCGACGGCGGCGACAGCCTGCGCCGACTGGCGTGGCGCGACCCGCGTGATGGCGAAGGCCTGTGGTGGAAGCTGGTCAACAGGAACAAGCGGACGATCGCTCTCGACTTGAAGTCGCCCGCCGATCTCGACCTGTTGCTGCGATTGGTGAGCGAGGCTGACGTGCTGATCGAGAACTTCCGGCCAGGCACGCTCGAGCGGCTTGGTCTCGGTCCCGACGTACTGCTGGCGCTGAAGCCGTCGCTGGTCATCACGCGCGTGACCGGGTTCGGCCAAACGGGCCCGTACCGAAATCGCCCGGGGTTCGCCACCATCGCCGAGGCGATGTCGGGCTTCGCGTCGATTTCGGGTGAGCCCGACGGTCAACCGCTGCTCCCGGCGATCGCGCTGACCGACGAGGTCACCGGCGTCGTCGCCGCCTTCGCCACGATGGTCGCCTTGCGCAGCGGTGTCGGACAAGTGGTCGACATCAGCCTGCTCGAAAGCCTGTTTCAGCTGATGGGCCCGCTGATCTCGTTGTACGAGTTGACCGGCGAGATGCAACCACGTCTCGGTTCCGGCCTGCCGTACTCCGTTCCACGCGGGACGTACCGCTGCAGTGACGGCCACTGGGTCGGCGTTTCGACTTCGAGCGATTCTGTAGCAGCGCGCGTCTTGAAGCTGCTTGGTGTCGGCGACGATCCAAGATTCACCACGTTCTCGGCCCGCATGGAACACCGCGAGGAATTGGAGGCCGCGATGACCGCGTGGTGCGCGGCGCGCACGCAGGACGAGGTGATGGACGCCTTCACCGCTGCGGAAGCGGCGATCGGCCCGGTGATGTCGATGGCCGACATCTCCGCTGACCCGCACTACGCGGCGCGCCAGGCAATCGCTGAGGTTGATGGCACACCGATGCAAGGCCTGATCGCCCACCTCAGTGCAACCCCGGGTGTGCTG
>JAENVT010000363.1 GCA_016650435.1 Ilumatobacteraceae bacterium | reverse complement strand
TCTGGACAGCAAGCCGTCCAACCACTCGTCCTATATAACAGCGACAGCAAACTGTCTACCAACCCGCCAACCGAAACGCCGACACCATCGCCCTGACAACGAGCTCTCCAACGATCCCAGGGCGACTCACCCGGCCGGCTAACGCGATGCGGGTCTTGCATCGGTTCCGGTTGAGCAGTTCGGTCTGCCACCATACCTGCTAGATCATTGTGGGGCGGGCGGGGATCGAACCCGCGACCTACGGGTTGTGAGTCGACGTTGAACCGTCCATCGGGTGTTGGATAGTGCCGTTTACCTGGTGTTTGTCCGCTCGCCAGTCCGGGTGGTGATGCCCTGTGATGCCGAGCGCCGACAAGTTTGTTGCTTGGAATGTTGGATCGAAATCCCCAGTCGGGTGGGTCCGGGCACTCCGGTTGTCAGATTCGAGCTCGACCCGACACCCGTGTCCATCAGAGAAACGCTTGGAGGAAGCCCTGCGTCAAGCCATGACGCGGTACAGGTGCCAGCGGTCGGGAACTCCCTTGAGCGCGTGCTCACCCGCGTCTGAGAAAATGATGCCGGAACCCGCAGTCAGGTCCTTGACGGTCGAGGTAGCGAGGACCTCCGATGGCCCCGCCATCGCCGCGACCCGCGCGCCGATCGTGACGCCAATCCCGCCGATCTCACCGTCGATGGTCTCGACCTCGCCTGTGTGCACGCCGGCGCGAATACGCAGATCAATTGCGCTCAAATCCGAGGTGAGTTCCACTGCACAGCGCGCGGCCGCTGCGGGGCCTTCGAACGTCGCGAAGAATCCGTCACCCGCCGTGCTGATCTCCCTGCCTCCATGACGAGCCAGACCAGCGCGTACCACGGCGTGGTGAGCCTCGAGTGTTCCCTTCCAGGCTACGTCGCCCATTTCAGCTGACCGTTCGGTCGAGGCCACGATGTCGGTGAAGAGGACCGTGGCAAGCCTTCGGTCCGATGCAGCCGCGGATACTTTCTGTGGGCCGACGACGAAGGCTTCGATCTCCGTAAGCACCGACTCCACGTCGCCCAGCCAGGGGATGCCGTCGTCGCCCGGGATTTCGACGAACTTGGCGTTCGGGATCTTCGAGGCCACATATCGCCCCTCAATGATCGGCTGAATCTGGTCGCCTGTGCGATGCAGCACAAGAGTCGGCGATTGCACAGTTGCCAGAACCTGTCGGATGTCGATGTCCTTGTCGATCCGCATCACGGCCTCTGCTGAGGACGGGCTTGCAGAAAGGCGGGTGTACGAGATCCACTGTTCCAGCTCTTCGGGTGCGTCGAGCAGGGCCGGAGCCATCCAGCGCGCGTTGCGGACGACCCAGGCGCGCGTTCCCCAACCTTCTTTGATGCTGAGGAGCCAATCCTCCCATTGCGCCTCGTCCCACAGCGCCAAGGAATAGTCGTCATGAGGGGTCTCCGCCGCGGCTGCGCCGAACAGCACCAGTGACGACACGCGTTCCGGATGAGTGGCGGCGAACAGGACCGACGTCGCGCAACCCTCCCACAGCCCGACAAGGGTGGTCCGCGTCGAGCCGACTTCGTCGAGTACGACGTAGAGATCTTCAAGCGTCACCTCGATCGGGGGCGCGACCACGAACCGGTCGGAGAGTCCCGAACCCCGGCGGTCCATCAAGATCAGTCGTGAGAATCCAGCGAGGCGAGTAAGGAACGCTGCCATCGACGGGTAGATCCACGCATACTCGATGTTCGAAAGGAAGCCGAACACCAAGAGCAGGTCCCGTGGACCCTCGCCGACCACCTGGTAGGCGAGCGACACGTCACCATTGCGCACATAGTGGACGTCGGGCCTCATCTCGTCACGTAGGCCTATGCGTTCGAGTTGATGTAGAAGCCACGAGGAGCAACGGTAGTGCAGCCGCGCCGCACGACCTTCGCACACGTCGATGGTCATGTCCTAGTGAGTGATCGATCAGCGTTTGCTCTTCAACCCACTCGGGCGCCCGGGTTCCACCGGTGGCAAGAGCGAGCAGCGCTACCCAAGGTCGTTCGTGCCTAGAAGCCAAGTTCAGGTATGCACGCTGCGCGCCGACAAGCCGCGCCGCTGGTGCTCGTCGTACAGATCGGTCAGCGTCTTGGTGGTCACCTTGGTCACGGCCATGCGCCCGAGCATCGGCTTGATGGTGTTGTTGTAGATCTTCTCGTAACCGTGAACCGTGTTCGGCGACCGTCCCTTGCGTTGCAGCTCGACGATCCAATCGTCGAACAGATCATTCAACGTCGCCTTCGTGCCGGTGTGCCGTCCCTTGCTCACCTCGGTGATCAGCGCCGCTCGTGCCTTCTTCGCTTCGGTCAAGGTGCCGTTGAAGATACGACTCGCCCGGCCTCGACGATCAGCTCCCACGCGCCCGGTGACCGCTCTCGAATTCCTGGCGCTGTACGAGAGATAATCCCTGCTAGATGTAGTGGGGCGGGCGGGGATCGAACCCGCGACCTAGGGGTTATGAGTCGACGCCGAGCCGTCCAGCTGATGTTGAATAGTGCCGTTTACCTGGTGTTTGTCCGCTCGCCAGTCCGGGTGGTGATGCCCTGTGATGCCCCGTATCGACAAGTTTGTTGGATGGAATGTTGGATCGAACGACTCCATCAAAGGTTCAGACCCCGACCATGACACGAGCATCAACCAGGCTTATGCAACACCCAACGAGGTGGGCGTGAAACACTCCAGTCGTTAGCACATGGTGACCGTTCCGGCGGTGCCGTCGACTCGGACGGGGGTGCCGGTGGCGATGCGGCGCGTCGCGTCGACGCAGCCGACGACGGTCGGGAAGCCCATCTCTCGGCCCATGATCGCGGCGTGGGAGGCGAAGCTGCCGTGGTCGGTGACGATGGCACCGACGAAGTGGAGGAACGAGTTGAACGACTCGCCTGTGGCCGGCGTGATGAGCACCTCGCCGTCCTCGAGTCCCCACAGGTCGTCGAAGTTTCGCACGACGCGGGCAGGGCCTTCGTACACGCCTGCGCTTCCCGCGATGCCGATGACTGTTGTCGCGTCTCCACCCGGCCCGTCGGCCTCACCCGTCACGCCGTTGACGAGGAAACCGAACGCGGCCATCACCCTTGCCAGCGGCGGTGGCAAGTGGTCGAGCGAGGGCGGCGGAGGCGGGATTGGTCCGAGAAGTGCTGGCGCGCCCTTCTCCGTCGCGGCCTTGCGCGTGGCGACCCGTGCGGTCAACTCGTCGGCCGTGGGAGTCGCGTCGCCGTCGAGCAACCCGTCGATTTCGGCCGGCCACACATCGAGGGTGTCATATGGGAAATTGATCCGGCCGTCGACGTGCAGGCGTCGTCCGAGCTCGATCAGGCACAGGCGCATCAACCCCACAGCGGGCGAGTCGCTGTACAGGCCTCGCTCGTCACGGAGTCGATAAACGTGGCGGGCCTCCGTTAAGAGGTCGTCGAACTCGGCCTGGTGCTCCTCGGGGACCTCGGCTCGCAGCTCGGCGGCGAATACATCGGCTCGATCGCGTGACGTGGTCGGGTCGTGCGACAGCGCGGCCTGCAGGCGACCGAGCACGATCTCGGGCCGCTCACCGATCGTCGGGTTGGTCACGTCGAAGCCCACTGCGAGGCGGTATCCGATCGCTTTCGTGTAGGCGGCAATGCCGGGAACTCGCCTCGAGAGATCGTCGAGGCGTCGGGCAGCGGACGCTTTGCCGGTCAGCAAGGCACGTGCGCGGAGGTTTGCCCGGAGAGCGTCGATTGCCGGCTCCATCTCGGGCGGGAGCACACTCGAGACCGGGGACCAACCATCGAACACGGCGAGCAGTTCGGCCGCGGGTCGGCCCGTCCAATGCGCGGCGTGCAGAACGAAATCGCCGACTGGAATCACGGCCGCACCGTTGAAGCGATGATGCTGGTACCACATCGCGCCAACATGTTCGACGCAGCCATGGAGGTGCGCTCGCAGCCCCTCGGTGTCGAGTTCGGCGAGATCGACATCCGCCAGCGCCCGATGCGTTGCTATCGATGCCGGCTTCAATTCGCTGTCCCATCGTCGCATCGTGTTGCGCCAGATCCGATTCCGGAATGCCGCGGCAGCCACACGGTCGCGTCGCTGGATCTCGCTTGCGATGTACTCAGGAGTTCGGGGGCCGTCCGGTCCGGGCGCATCGAAGGGCACCGTTTGGGAATACTCGAAGCCGTTCACATACACGGAAGTGATTCCGTCGAGCAGCACACCCCAGTCTGCGAACGTCTCGGCGAAGCCACGGTTCAAGCCGGCGGGGTACATCGCTTGCAACGTCGGCGTGATCGACGCCGGGAAATGAGAACGCGCCTGGTGCCATGACCCCTGGCCAGGCACGTCCCAGTGCATGTCAGCATGAATTTGGTCAACTGTGGTCATGACATTCCTCCGTGTTCGGTCAGCTCGGCGTCGGCGCCGACAAGTCGAGGATGCGCCGCGATGCTGGCGATGTCGTCGTCCACCGACACATGCGGAACATGCTCATCGATACACTGTCGACTGGCGGCCTCGTTGCGCTTGGATGCGCTGAGCCGATGGGCGTGGGAGACTGGTTGGGTGGCAGAGGGCCTTGCGCCGACAGGCACGGTGTCGTTCTTATTGACCGACATTGAGTCGTCGACGCGGTTGTGGGAGGACTACCCCGCACAGATGGCCGTCGCCTTGGCACGTCACGACGTGATCGTCCGCTCGGCGATCACGGAACGACGCGGGTACGTGTTCGGAACATCGGGTGATGGATTCAACGCTGCGTTTTGGACCGCTCGAGAGGCACTTGACGCCGCGACAGCCGCGCAGAGGTTTCTGGCCGCGGAGGGGTGGCCGGAGCCGGTGGGCGTGTCGGTGCGGATGGGCATCCACACTGGGACGGCTGATGAACGTGGTGGCGACTATTTTGGGCCGACGATGAACCGGGCCGCCAGGCTGATGGCTGCCGGGCATGGCGGCCAGATTTTGCTCTCGGCGGCGACGGCACAGCTGCTCGACACTGGCGAGTTGACCGATCTCGGTGAGCAGCGGCTCAAGGATCTCGCTGTCCCCGAGCGCGTGTACCAGGTCGGCGGTCAATCGTTTCCGGCGTTGAGAGCGACGGGATCGGCGACGGTCCAACTGCCCGAGTGGGCAACAAGGTTCCGCGGACGGGCCGAGGAGCTGGACCGGTTGACCGAACGGGTGCCGCACGAACGTGTCGTCGTGCTGACCGGCCCCGGCGGGTTAGGCAAGACTCGTCTGGCCGCCCAGGTCGCACAACGCCTCTTGGAGGTATTCCCCGACGGTGTCTACTTCGTCGGCCTTGCCGGAATCAATGCCGACACCGTCGACAATGCAATCGCCGAAGGTTTGCATGTGCGCCGCGAGCCTCGGAGATCGCTGTTGGACAGTGTGATTGGTTGGTTGCGTGATCGACAGGTTCTGATCGTGCTCGACAACTGTGAACAGGTCATCGCCGCGGCGCGGACGGCAGTAGAGGCATTGTCGAGACAATGCCCCGACGTTCACGTTCTGGCCACCAGCCGCCTGCCCCTCGGAGTCCCAGGCGAACTACGGATGCCGTTGCCTCCGCTCGATGAGTCGTCGGCGATCGAATTGTTCGTCGACCGCATGATCGTGACGACCCCCGCTTTCGAAGTCGAACACAATCGTGGCTCGCTCGAAGAACTGTGCCGTCGCCTCGACGGGTTCCCTCTCGCCTTGGAGCTCGCCGCTGCGCGCTGTCGAACGCTGACCCCGGCCCAACTTCTGCTGCGCTTGGAGCACCGACCTCAGTTGCTCAACGACGCAGCCGGCTTGTTCGAGGAACGTCACCGTGATCTCGACCGACTGATCGCCTGGTCATTGGAGGAGTTGTCCCCCTCGGCGCACTGCGTACTGAAGCGATTGACTGTGGTGATCGGCAGCTTCAGCCTGGAAACCGGCGAAGCTGTCGCTGCCGGTGAAGGATCGGACAACTTGGACATCGTGGACGCTCTCGAGGAGTTGGTCGATGCCGGGCTGATCGTCGAGGAACAAGGCGACGGCGATCCGCGGCATCGTGTGCTCGAACCTATTCGCCAGCATGTAGCCGACCGGCTCGACACAAGCGATCGCATCGAGGTGGCACGGCGGCACGGCTGGTGGTTCACCGAGCTTGCCCGGTCGGTCGCTGCCGGCAGCGTTGCATCGAGCTTCGGCTATTGGGCCGATCTCGTGGAACGAGACCTCGCCAACTTCCGCCAGGCTCACCGATGGGCGATCGAGACCGGTGACATCGAGCGGGCGGTCGGCATCGTCGACGGTCTCGCCGTGGTCGGCCACGAACGTGGGCTCATGGAACTGGCCGACTGGTGTGACGCAACCGTGGCGATGGTCGAGGGACACAACGACCGTCACGAAGTAGTCGCACTGGCCGCTGCCGTCCAGTTCTGGTCGTACCAGAACAGAGTCAGCGACATCCAGGCCGCTGTCGATCGCATCGGGGCCGTCACTGCGGACCCCGAGCACCACCTCGCGCTGCGCCTTCTCGCCGTCCAGGCGACGTTGGATCCTGAGCGGTGGCCAGAAGCTGTCGAACAGCTCCAGGGGGCCTTAGCCACGTACGGCTCCGGCCAGCCCTCGTGGTGGAGCGCGCAGATCAGCTCATACCTGCTCCTGCTCGGGGGACTGGACGAATCGGCCATCGCCCCCATCGTCGAGCATCTCAACAGCCCAGTGATTTCGGCCACCTTCGCCTTCGCCAAGGCCGTGCCGTACTACATGATCGGTGACTACGCCACTGCCGCTGACCTCGCTGGTCAGTCGGTTGCCTTCGCCCGTGCCGCCGGCGCTTTGACCCTGTTGGGCGGTGCTCTGATGGGCCACGGGGGATGGCAAGCAACACTGCCCGACGCCACCCTTGATGATGTGTTCGCCCCACAAGCCGAAGCCCTCGATCTGTGGGAACGTCTTCGCGTCCCCTGGGGGCTCGTCGCGGTCGCTGAAGAGATCGCTCAGTCGCTGGCGATTCGCGGCTACCACGAAGAGGCCTTCGTGCTCTGGGGCGCCGTCGACAGCACGGGGATCCAGCCACCGTCAAAGGTTGGCCGGCGTCGTCGCGTCCCTCCGAACATCACCCAGGTTCCCCAGGACCAAGCGGCTGCATGGCGGGCCCACGGCGCGGCGATGACAATCGACCAGATGGTCGCCTTCGCCCGTCGCACGCTTGCAGCCGTCCTCAATCGCTGACCCAACCTCGCTTCTCAACGTACCCGAGTGACGCTGCAGTGGCGTCTCGTCGGCGGTGTTGGATCGGCAGATGGCGGTGAGGGGATGGCTGGCGGGGAGGGTGTGTTCGAGGATCGCGAGGGCTTGCCCGTGGAGGTCGGCGGCCTCGTCAGTGCGGTGTAGTTGGGCCACCACAACAGCGAGGTTGTTGAGCTGACGGGCGGTCTCGGGATGGTCGGGTCCGACGATCGCTTGTCTGATGGTGAGGCTGTCTCGGAAGAGCCGCTCGGCGTTGGTCGGGTCGCCGCGGGCGACGGAGCATGCGGCGAGGTTGCTGAGGTTGACCGCGACTTCGTACTGGTCGGCTGGGTGGCCGCGACGGAATATCGTGAGTGCTCGCTCGAAGAGTGCTTCGGCCTCGTCGACGTGGCCTTGCTCGAGAAGGGCTACACCGAGCACGGCTATATCTTGTGCGACGACGCAGTGGTCGGGTCCGAGTTCTCGTTCGTGCAGTCGCACGGCGCGTCCAGCGAAGGTCGCGGCTTGATGTGTATCGCCTCGTGCGTGGGCGAGTCCAGCGAGGTTGTGCCACAACGCAGCGGTGCAGGGGTGCTCAGGCCCAGTCGCGTTGGTAGTGAGATCGAGAGCTTCGCTGTAGACCGCGGCCGCTGAGTCGTAGCGGCCCGTGTCTTTGTAGACGATTCCGAGTGCGTTGAGCGCTAAGGCTCGCGGGGGCATTGCGTCGCGGGAATGCCTTGTTCCGACAGCTCCCTCCACGGCTTCGCAGAGAACCCGCTCAGCCTGGTCGTACTTTCCTTGGAAGCGGTACAGGTCGCCGAGTTTGACGAGCGCGGCTACCCATTCGATGCCGTACGGGGCAACAGCGTTGAGGATGTTCACCGCGCGACGTCGTGCTTCGGCTGCGACGCCGAGCTGTCCGAGTTGCTGATGACAGTCGGCCAGGATCTCGAATGCAGTGCCCAGTTCGAGATTCTCGGTAGCGGCGCGCTCGAGAAGCTTGGTTGCCTGTTCAGCGTGTCGCAATGCGTTGTGGGGGCGGTCCAGTGAGGCGTGGCCGACGGCCAACCGGTGCTGGTACCGCCCCCATCCGCGCTCCACGGCAGCGATCATGGCCGCAGTCGCTGTGATCACTGCGCGGAGCGTGTTCAACGGGAGCGCAGAGTGGGCTCGCTGTGGTTCATTGCTGCTGCGGCGGACCCGGCCGTCGCGGTAACGATGCCAGCGGTGATGCCGAGTGAGACGAGGATGCGCTTGATGTACGTGCGGCTCATTGTGGTTCTCCTTGTTTGGTGGCCGTTGCTGGCCGACAAGTCGATGATGCGCCGCGACGCTGGTTATGTCGTCGCCAGCGGACACACGCGGAACATGTTCACGGACACAGTTGGTTCGGCTCAGAGCCAACACCAGTCACTGCGACGACCGGGTGAGCCGTGCTCGATCGATGATGCGGATCCGTCCGCGTGCGAGTTCGGTGGTCCCACGCTTCTCCAGATCACGCACGACGCGGTTGACCGTTGCCCGCGTTGTGGCCGTCATCATTGCCAGTTCGTCCTGGCTGATTCGTATCCACCCGTCGCCGTCATCGACGATCCCGAGTTCGCTGAGACGCAGTAGCTGGCGCTGGACTCGTTTCGAGGAAGGCGTGAACAACAACTCGACGAGCTGAGCGGTCAACGCCCGATTTCGTTCGACCAGCACAGCGAGAAGGAACTGGTCGATGATCCGGCCGGCACTCCCGGCGCGGAGCTCGTCCAAGTCGTCACGATGCAACAAGCGAGTACTCCCCGACTTCATCGCGACAACGGTCGCACTTCGGCACGAGTCCGGCGAGAGCAGCGCGAGTTCACCGAACACGGACCACGGCGTGAAGACGTTGACCGTCAGAACGTGCCCGAGTGTGCTTGAGCTACGGGCTACGAACAGGCCACTTTCAACGATGTGCAGCGCGTCTCCCGGGTCCCCCTCATGAAACACCACCTCGTTGCGTCCGAACCGCCGAGCCCTGGTGTGACGCAGCACGTCCGCGCGGTCACTCTCGGAAAGCAGAGCGTAGAGAGATTGCACTGAATCGCATGTCTATCACCCACCACCGGGCGACACGAGCCGCTCCGCGAGCCAGTGGAGTGCCTCGAGGCACCCAGGTGGGCGTGAAACACTCCACTGGGCTAGTGGGGCGGGCGGGGATCGAACCCGCGACCTAGGGGTTATGAG
>JAENVT010000362.1 GCA_016650435.1 Ilumatobacteraceae bacterium | reverse complement strand
GTGTTGTTACCCTCAGAACGTATGAGCGATCTCGATACCCGCCAGCTGATACTCCCGTTGCTTAATGTGCCAACCGTCGTGCTGCCTGGCACGGTATTCACGTTCGCACTGTCGTCCGATGCCTCCCGCGCAGCAGTCGAAGCCGCCTCAGCTGGCGATGGCCGTTTGGTGCTGCACAACGAGGCCGCCGGCGACATTGGCGTCGTGGCCCGCGTTCCCAACACGGGGGCGATGCCCAATGGCGAGATGGCAGCCATCGTCCAGGCCGAGGTTCGTGCCCAGATCGTTGCCCGTCATCCCAGCGAGCGGGGAGCCGATCACGTCGAGGTCACGCTCATCGCCGATGGTCGCCCAACCCCGCGGGTCGAGTCGGCCACACGTGAACTGCGCGTCGTCTTGGAAGAGATCGCCAGGCTCCGCAACAGTCGGCGGTTGCCGGAGATCCTTCGCAGCGTTGCCGATCCCGGTCAGCTTGCCGACGCCGTTACCACCTGGAGCGAGGCCGATCTCGACCATCAAACGGCAGTGCTCGCTGCCATCGATCTTGGTCAGCGAGTCGATCTGGTGATGGCGTGGTGCAAGGACCATCTCGCCGAACTACAGGTCACCGCCCAAATTCGCGCCGATGTCACCGAAGGCGTCGACAAGCAACAGCGCGAGTACTTGCTTCGTCAACAGCTGGCGGCAATCCGCAAAGAGCTTGGCGAGGGCGACGACGATGTCGTCGGGGAGTACCGCACCAAGGTCGCCGAGTTGGCGTTGCCCGAGAAGGCTGCCAACGCCGTCAACAAGGAGATCGACAGGCTCGAACACATGGGCCAGCAGTCGCCGGAGCATTCATGGATTCGTACCTGGCTCGATCGCATCCTCGAGTTGCCGTGGAACACGCGCACCGAAGATCAGCTCGACCTCGATCAGGCGCGAGCGGTGCTCGACGCCGACCACTATGGCCTCGATGAGGTGAAGGACCGCATCGTCGAATACCTCGCCGTCCGCAAACTCCGTGTCGCGCGCGACATCCAGCCGACCGATGGCGTTGCCCGGCAGTCGGGCGCCGTCCTCACTCTCGTCGGTCCTCCAGGTGTCGGCAAGACCAGTCTTGGCGAGTCGGTTGCCCGAGCAATGGGTCGCAAGTTCGTGCGCGTCTCATTGGGCGGTGTTCGCGACGAGGCCGAGATCCGCGGGCACCGACGCACGTACGTCGGTAGCCAGCCCGGCCGTATCGCCCGAGCGATGATCGAAGCGGGTTCGATGAACCCGGTGGTGTTGCTCGACGAGGTCGACAAGTTGAGCGCGGGTGGTTGGAGTGGCGACCCGACGGCTGCATTGCTCGAGGTGCTCGATCCCGCGCAGAACCACACGTTCCGCGACCATTACCTCGAGCTAGAGCTCGACCTCAGCAACGTCATCTTCATCGCCACTGCCAACGTCGCCGACACCATTCCGGCACCCCTGCTCGACCGCATGGAGTTCATCCGCCTCGATGGTTACACCGAGGACGAAAAGGTGTTCATCGCCGAACGGTATCTGCTGCCTCGCCAGATCGAGTTGGCCGGCTTGCGCCTCGACGAAGTGTCGCTCACCGAGGCCGCGCTGCGAGCGACCATCACCGGCTACACCCGCGAAGCGGGCGTTCGCTCGCTCGAGCGCGAGCTCGGCAAGCTGACCCGCAAGATCGCTGCCAAGGTGGCGACAGTCGAGGGTTCGACGCCGCTGCAGGTCGACGCCGTCGATGTTCGTACCTGGCTCGGCAGGGTCAAGGTCGACGACGAGATCCCGGAGCGCACCAGCGTTCCCGGTGTGGCCACCGGTTTGGCGGTCACAGGTATGGGTGGCGACGTGCTGTTCATCGAGTCCACCGCGTTCCCCCTCGCGGTGGACGGTGAGCCGTCGCTCACCCTTACCGGTCAACTCGGCGACGTGATGAAAGAGAGTGCCCAGATAGCGCTCAGCTATGTGCGCTCGCACGCCGAGCAGCTCGGTGTCGATCTCGCCTCGATGAACAAGCGGGTGCACGTTCACGTTCCGGCCGGCGCCGTTCCGAAAGACGGTCCCTCCGCCGGTATCACCATGACCACGGCGCTGGTGTCGCTGCTCACGAATCGACCGGTGAAGCCGACGGTCGGCATGACCGGTGAGATCACACTGCAAGGCAAGGTGCTGCCGATCGGCGGCCTCAAGCAGAAAGTGCTCGCCGCACATCGCGCCGGACTCACGGAAGTGATCCTGCCGAAGCGCAACGGGCCCGACCTCGAGGATGTACCGGAGAAGGTCCGCGACAAGATGACCTTCCACCTCGCCGATACATATGCGGATGTGCTGGCCGCTGCATTCGCGAGCTGACTCGGCGGCGCTCGCGTCGTGCCGTCGACCGGCTGTCGACCCACTGTGGCACGAGGCGTAGCATTGACCGCATGACAAGCGCGTCCACTTCTCATCTCTCCAACGTGTGGTTCTCGGTGACCCCACTTCAGGTCGCTAGCGGCAAGGGGTGTTGGGTCACCACCACCGATGGCGAGGAGTATCTCGATTTTGCCGCCGGCATTGCCGTCAACTCCACGGGCCACGCCCACCCGCACGTCGCCAAGGCGATCGCCGAGCAGGCCAAGCGGTTCATCCATGCTCAGGTCAACGTCTACAAGCACGACCTGCTCGAGCCGTTGGCCGCCAAGCTCAGCGAGCTGTCGCCGGCATCGATCGACACCTTCTTCTACGCCAACTCCGGCGCCGAGATCACCGAGGCGGCCATCAAGCTGGCCAAGCAGGTCACCAAGCGTCCGCACACGATCGTGTTCAGCGGCAGCTTCCACGGCCGCACACATATGGCTATGGCCATGACGACATCGAAGACTGGGTACCGCGCGGGCCACTTCGCCCTGCCGGCCGGTGTGTTCGTCGCTCCGTATCCCGATCCGTTGGCTCCGGATCAAGACGCCGCTGTGGCGGAGGCATTGAAGGGTTTCGATCATTTGCTGAAGTCGATGACGGCGCCAGAGGAGACTGCGGCGGCGATCCTCGAGCCCGTGCTCGGCGAAGGTGGTTATATCCCAGCGCCTCCCGCGTTCATCGTCGGCTTGGTCGAGCGGTGCCGTCAGCACGGAATCATGTTCATCGCCGACGAAGTGCAGAGTGGTTTCGGCCGCACCGGCAAGATGTTTGCGGTCGAGCACTATGGCATCGAGCCCGACATCATCTGCATGGCCAAAGGCATTGCCAGTGGATTCCCGTTCGCCGCTCTCGGTACTCGCCGGGAGCTCGACGACAAATGGCCGACCGGCAGTCATGGTGGTACGTACGGCGGCAACGCCATCGGTTGCGCAGCAGCGTTGGCGACGATCGAAGTGATGAGCGAGCCCGACTTCTTGCCGAACGTTGTTGCCCGTGGCGAGCAGTTGCAAGCAGGCATCCGCGAGTTGCAGCAAGAGCACGACGTCATCGCTCAGGTGCGCGGGCTCGGCTTGATGGTCGGCACGGAGTTCCACGATGCCGCTCGTGTCGCGGCCATCCAGAAGCACTGCCTCGAAGAGGGTCACATGATTGTGATGAACGCCGGCACCTATGGCAAATGCCTGCGGTGGATGCCGCCGCTCGTGGTCAGCGAGCGAGAGATCGATCTCGGTCTTGCGGCGTTCGCCGCTGCGCTCAAAGCCACCGCCTAGTACATGCCGCGCCTCGATGCCGGCCGGGTGGCCGCGTGGCGTACCTTCGGGGTGGTCGCCGCCGAGGTGCAGCGCAAAGTCGAAGCTGGATTGGTCGACGACTACAACCTTTCGTTGTCGTGGTTCGAGGTCCTCGCCGCGTTGCAGGCCTCAGGTGGTTCGATGCGCGTCGGAGAACTGTGCGAGGTGTTGCACGAGCTTCCGTCGAGCCTTTCGCGCCGACTCGACCGGCTCGAGGAAGAAGGATTTGTCAGTCGAGCATCGACGCCGACGCCCGACGACAAGCGGGCGGTGACGGTGACGCTGACCCGCGATGGTCGCGCCGAATGGCGCGACGCCAACATCACCTACCGCCGGATGGTGCAACAGCACTTTGCCAATGTTCTCAGCGACACCGACATTGCCGCCCTGCAGCGGATCTTCAGCAAGCTCGATATGTAACCACTAGCTGAGGCCGCTGTACATCGCTTCGATCTCGTTGGCGTAGCGAGCGGTGACGCCGCGGCGCTTCAGCTTCGAAGTGGGTGTCAGCATGTCGCTATCGGGAAGCCATTCCTCGCCGGCGAGCGTGAACTTCTTGATCTGCTCGACCTGTGCAAACTGCTTGTTGATCAGGTCGACTCCACGCTGTACCTCGGCGACGACGTCGGGATCGCTGGCGAGGTCGATCAGCGATGCGCTGCTCTTTTCGTGGGCCTTCGCCCAAACCCTCGCCGTCTCAGGATCGAGCACCAGGATTGCCGAGCAGAACTTGCGGTTGTCGCCGATGGCAGCGGCTTGGCCGATCAGCGGGATGGTCTTCAGCGCGGCTTCCAGGTTGGCCGGACTGATGTTCTTGCCGCCGGAG
>JAENVT010000361.1 GCA_016650435.1 Ilumatobacteraceae bacterium | reverse complement strand
GACGCTGGGCTGCGTATGCGCCGAAATCGGCTCGACCATCTTTTCGAGCCGGGCGATCGAGTCCGGCTGAGCCCCACCCATGGGGACCACAAGGCCGACGTCGGCGAGACATGTGTGACGGAGTTCGTTCTGTACGGCAGCCGACCCGACCGAAGACAGGTAGAGCGGCGACCCGGCAAGACATGCCGCGCCGAGCGCGACGATTGCCGCCACTGCCACCCAGCCACCGAAGCCGGAACGGCGGGATCGCTTGGAGAAGAAACGCGGCACTGGAGCAGTGAGTTATGAATGAGGGACGTAGTTGGCGCGGGCTTTGTGGATCTCGTTCCAAGCCTCGTCACGGCCGGCGATGCCGGCGCTCGACGACTCCTTACCGGGTTCGAGCGCCTTGTAGACCTCGAAGAAATGTTGGATCTCGCTGACCAGTTGCGGGGTGAGATCGACGAGATCGTGCACGTCGTTCCAGCGCGGTTCCTTTGGCGGCACGCACAGGATCTTGGCGTCCTCGCCGGCCTCGTCACGCATGTACAACACTCCGACAGGCCGCGCTGCGACCCACACTCCGGGATACACGGCGTCTTCCAACAGCACCAGCGCATCGAGGGCGTCGCCATCGCCTCCCAGCGTCTCGGGGATGTATCCGTAGTCGGCCGGGTAGGTCGTCGCAGTGAACAGGCGCCGGTCGAGGAAAACCCGGCCGGTGACGTGGTCGATCTCGTACTTGTTTCGGCTACCACGCGGGATCTCGATCACGACATGGATGCAGTCGTCAGGCAGCGCACTGAGGGCCATCGCGCCATGCTCGCATATCTGCCAGCGGCGGTCTGAGCGCAGCAAGTAGCGTGAGATCCTCTATGGAGTTCCGTCGCATCACCAACCTGCCGCCGTATGTGTTCACGATCATCAACAACTTGAAGATCGAGGCACGTCGAGCAGGGGTCGATGTGATCGATCTCGGGTTCGGCAACCCCGACATCCCCTCACCGCAGATCGCTGTCGACAAGCTCACCGAGGCCGCCCACATCGCCCGCAACCATCGGTACTCAGTCAGCCGTGGGCTGCCGAAGCTGCGCGAAGCGGCGGCCGCGTTGTACGAGCGCAACTGGGGTGTGCAGCTCGACCCCGAGCTGGAGATCACCAACACGATCGGTTCCAAAGAGGGATTCAGCCATCTCATGTGGGTGCTGCTCGACCGCGGCGACGCGGCCATTGTGCCCAGTCCCAGCTATCCCATCCACATCTACGGTCCGCTGTTTGCCGGCGCCGACCTCCGCCAGGTCCCGATGCGCCATCTCGCCGACCCGCGGGTGCAGGGCGATTTCACCGGCGACTTCTTCCACAGCCTCACCACCGCCTACGACATCGGTTGGCCAAAGCCGCGTGTGCTCGTCATCTCGTTCCCGCACAACCCCACTGGTGCGGTCGTCGACCTCGACTTCATGCAGAGGGTCGTCGATTTCTGTCGCGAGCGGGAGATGATCGTCGTGCACGATTTCGCCTATGCCGACATCGGCTTCGACGGCTACAAGCCGCCCAGCATCCTGCAGGCCGAGGGAGCAAAGGAGTGTGCGGTCGAGCTCTATTCGATGACCAAGAGCTTCTCGATGGCTGGCTGGCGTTGCGCATTCCTCGCCGGAAATCGTGAAGTCGTGCAGGCTTTGGTGAAGTTGAAGAGCTACCTCGACTACGGCGTGTTCCAGCCGATTCAGATTGCCGCGACAGTGGCGATGAACGAGGCCGCCGACTATCCGGCGGAGGTGTGTTCGATCTACGAAAGTCGTCGCGATGCGCTGATCGACGGGCTCGGTCGTATCGGTTGGGACATCCCGAAGCCTAAAGGCTCGATGTTCGTGTGGGCGCCAATTCCAGAGCCGTACTCCGACATGGATTCGGTCGAGTTCTGCTCGCACGTCGTCCGCGATTGCGAGGTCGCACTGTCGCCCGGCGTCGGATTCGGTCCGGGAGGTGAGGGCTTCGCCAGATTCGCCCTCATCGAGAACGAGCGCCGCATCGCCCAAGGCATCCGCAACCTCAAAAAGGGCTTGCCAAAACTCGGTTAGTGCTGTCCGAGTGTTTGCTGCCACCTCGGGGCGTCCGGAAACACTCCGATAGCTCGGCTAACCGTAGAGGGCGCGGACGTCGGGTGGGGTTTTGGCGTCGGGTGGCGAGCACGGGTTGTCGATTGCCCCGCCAACGGTCATCGGCTTCGGGCACGGCTCGTCGAACAGGTAGGTGATCCACCGTGAGATGTAGTCGGCAGAGCCGAGTGCCCCGGTCGGCTGGTAGTGAATCCCGTCGGGAACGAACCACGAGCGCACCGGCGCGCTGTAGTCGCGCCAGTCAGCGATGAACACATCGGGGTAGGCACCACTGGCGACTTTCTGAAACAGCGTGGCGTTGTTGGAAACATACGAACCGTTGTTGTCGGTACCGGCGCGAGTCAATCCGTCGCGCAACCGGTAGTTGATCCACACGATCCTGACGGCACCTTTGGCCCGCGCCGCGCCGACGATCAGATCGAAGTTCTGGCCGAACAAGTTGCTGCCTTCGTTGTAACCCGTGCCGATGACCACGGCGTCGAAGGATCCGGGCGACCCGGCGATCGCCTCCAGCGCGGTGTTGGGCGTGTTACCGGCCAAGCTGTGACACGACGCCCTGACGAGGCGCCGGCAGGATTCGGCGTCGAGCACATATGTCATTCCGCCGAGCGCATCGAGCGCGTGTGAGTAGAACTTGATTCCCTCAAGCGAGGAATCGCCGATCAACAGGACCCGCGGAACCGGCGGTGGCAGAGTAGGCGTGACCTGCACCATTGTTCCTCGAGTGGCCGGGGCATCCGCCAGCGCGCCACCGCCAACACCCGGTAGAGCGGACGCCACCGACGCGCAGAGCACGGCCGCGCTCGTTCCGATGGCAATGATTGCGCCACGGTTCACGTAGCGGCGACCCAACCGCGAGATCGGTCGACCGCTCGCAACCACGTGTCGTAACCGAGGTCGGTGAAGGTTCGATCCGGCTCGGGCTCGAATGTGGCATCGATCTGCCATCGTTCGTTGATCGCCTCGACCGACGGCCACACGCCTTCCGCGAGGCCGGCCAAGTAGGCAGCACCGAGTGCCGTGGTTTCTTGATCGACCGGCCGCTGCACCGTGACGCCCAGCTGGTCTGCTTGCATTTGCAACAACACGTCCATCACTGACGCGCCGCCGTCGACGCGCAACGCGGCGAGGGGTGTGCCGCTGGCCTTGGTCATCGCATCGACGACATCGCGGGTTTGGTAAGCCATCGCCTCGACGACCGCCCGAGCCAGATGACCTTTCGACGTGCCGCGGGTGATCCCGACGATGGTTCCTCGTGCGTAGGGGTCCCACCACGGGCTCCCGAGGCCAGTGAAGGCCGGCACGACACACACACCGCCGCTGTCTGCGACATTGGTGGCCAGTGGACCGATCTCTTCTGCAGATTCGATCAATCCCAATCCGTCGCGCAGCCACTGGATCGCTGCGCCGGTCACGAAGATCGCGCCTTCCAGCGCATAAGCGACCGTGCCGTCGGCGAGCTGCCAGGCAACAGTTGTCAACATTCCTTCCGTTGGCGGGGGGCACGTCGGGCCGACGTTCAACAACACGAAGCTTCCGGTGCCGTAGGTGTTCTTGGCCATGCCAGGTGTGAAACAGGCCTGGCCGATGAGCGCCGCCTGCTGGTCGCCGGCGACGCCCGATATCGGGATGCCGGCGGGGCAACCTGACACCTCGGCCGTCTCTCCGAAGCGGCCGCTCGACGGCAGCACCGAAGGAAGCGCTGCGCTCGGCACGCCGAACAGGTCGCACAGCTCGCTCGACCACTGCAGCGCACGGATGTCGTACAGCATCGTTCTGCTGGCGTTGGTCGGATCGGTGGCGTGCACGGATCCACCGGTGAGGTTCCAGATCAGCCACGAGTCGATCGTGCCGAGCGCCAGCCCATCATCGACGGGAATGTCACGATCGGCCAACAACCACTCGAACTTCGATGCCGAGAAATATGGGTCGAGCACCAGCCCGGTGGTCTCGCGCACGAGGGGGAGATGGCCGCTGTCGCGCAGTGCCTCGCATCGAGCGGCTGTGCGCCGGTCCTGCCAGACGATTGCTGTGCCGTATGGCTTGCCCGTCCGGCGGTTCCAGGCAACGACGGTTTCGCGCTGGTTGGCGATGCCGATGGCGGCAACCGACTCGCGGCCAACGCGACTGACCACGTCGTTCAGTGTCGAGCGGACGACCGACCAGATCTCTTCGGCATCGTGTTCGACCCAACCAGGTTGGGGGTAGATCTGGGAAAACTCGAGATACGACGCGGTCGCCGGGCCTCCATCGGCGAAAATTGCCCGACTGCGAACACCGGTGGTGCCGGCATCGATGGCGATCACGCATCGCCGTGCTTCGGTCATTGATGTCACCGTACTCAGCGGCGCCGCTTCTTTGTGGACCTGTTGGGGCGCTGCGATGGCCCGGTGCTGGTTCGCCGCGTCGGCGCTGGCCGGGCGCGAGCTCCCGGCGCCGCCGCAGGGGCGTTGGCCACTGCCCGGCGACGCTCGCGCGCTTGGCGGATCGATTGCCGCTCGTAGCCGAACTTCGACAATATGGCCACGAAGCCCACATAGAAGAACATCCCGACGATGAGGCCGATGAAGCTGGCGACCTGTGGTTTCTTGACGAGGAACACCATCGCCAGCGACCCGAGAACGAAGAAGATTGCGGCCTCGCGCAGTAGCCGTCGCCATGGGATCGGCCGGTTTGGGTCCCAAGCCAAAATGGATCTCCTTCTTTTCGGTCGCCGTGCCGTACCCTGTGCACACGTGCGCGTCGGCATTTTGACAGGTGGCGGTGATTGTCCCGGACTCAACGCGGTCATCAGGGCAATCGTCCGCAAGGGCGAGCTGAACTACGGCGATGAATTGATCGGGTTCCTCGACGCGTGGGATGGAGTACGTGAACGTCGGACGATGCCGCTGGACGTGCGCTCGCTGCGCGGCATGCTGCCGAAGGGCGGCACCCTGCTCGGTACGCGCCGAGGCAGTCCCTACGACGAGCCGGGCGGCCCCGAACAGGTGGCAGCGACGTTTCGCGAGATGGGGATCGACGCCCTCGTTGTGGTCGGTGGCAACGGTTCGTTGACGGTCGCGTGCAGGCTCTTTCACGATTTCGACCTGCCCATCGTTGGCGTGCCGAAGACCATCGACAACGACATCGTCGGCACCGACATGACGTTTGGTTTCACCACCGCGGTACAGATCGCTACCGACGCCATCGATCGCTTGCACACCACTGCGGAGAGTCACGACCGGGTGATGATCGTCGAGGTGATGGGTCGCCACTCTGGATGGATCGCCACCTACGCGGGGATCGCGGGTGGGGCGACCGCGATCTTGATCCCCGAGGAGCCCTTCGACATCGACAACATCTGCGAGTTGCTGCATCGCCGACACGAGCGCGGTCGGTATGCCTCGATCGTTGTAGTGGCAGAGGGTGCAGAACCCAGACAAGACACGATGCCGACGCGGGAGAAGATCTACGACCGTTTCGGGCATGTGCGGCTCGGCGGAATTGCCGACACGATCGCTCACGCCATCGAAGACCGTACGGGCTTGGAGACCAGGGTGGTGCTGCTCGGCCACGTGCAGCGTGGCGGCACACCGTCGGCTTTCGACAGGGTGCTGTCGACACGGTATGGGATCGCGGCAATCGATGCCGTGCACAACGAGGAGTGGGGCAAGATGGCCGTGCTGCGCGGCACCGACGTGACCACGATTCCGCTCGACGAGACGGTTGGCAAGACGCGCTACGTCGACTTGCACCTCTACCACGATGTCGCCGAAGTCTTCTTCGGTTAACCGGCGGCTAAACGTCGCTACGGAGCCGGCGGTCCGGGGGACGGCACCGATGGAAATGCCGGCTGTGACGACAGCACAAGTCCGGGGAAGTCATACCGCGACAGGGGATCGCTCTGCAGAACGCCGCTGCCGGCCGGCCATTGCTGTGGAACTCCGTCGATGGCAATCGACACAGCCGATACTCCGGTGATCTCCGATGCGGTCAGCACGATCTGGGCAACGCCATCGATCAATGCCTCGCCGGTGAGTTGCTGCAGTTCGCTCGAGACGTTGACGACGAGCGCGCCACCGTTCTGGGAGACATCGATCAACCGCGTTCCGCTCGGGATCGCCGAACGAAGCAGGACCTGGAGCTCTTTGGTGTTCGGGCCTTCGAACAATGCCCGCATCGCGTCGGCGGGGGTGTCGGCTACATCTCTGGCAACTGATTGGAGTGTTCGGGGTTGGCCAAGCACCTCGGGTGAAAGCAAGTAGATACGGCCGGCCCCGGTTGCAGCTCCGGCGGCTTGATCGAAATCGACGCTGAGGTCGTCGCGCTCGCCGACGGCAATGTTGCGCGGCGCATCCTCTGCGCTGATCGAACACGACGTGGCCGCGAGCAGCAACAGCCCCAACGCGAGGCATCGGGCTGTAGACCTTCGGCACCGTTGGCTCAACCGACACCGACCTCTTCCGCCGGCAGCTCCAGTATGAATCGCGCACCGGGCTCGCCATCGACCCGGTCCTCGACCCAGACCCTGCCTCCGTGCATTCGGACGTGTTCGTCGACCAGCGACAATCCGAGACCGGCGCCGTCGCTGCTGGATCGTCGACCGGCCACCGCGCCACGAGCGAATCGTTCGAAGACCAGGCTTCGTTCTTCGTTGGGCACGCCGGGACCGTGGTCCTCGACGATGATCCACACGTGGGCCAGCGGCTCGCCTTCGCCTTCCGCTTCGGTCACGATCATCTCCGGCGCGCCGCCGCCGTGGACACGGGCGTTGTCGATCAGGTTGGCGACGACGCGGGCCAGCCTGCGTCGGTCGCCGTGGAGGATCAGCCCTTCAGCGCGATCGCTGACGGTCAACTTGGTGCGAGGCAGGCTGCTGACAGCAACGGCCTGACGGACGAACTCGGCGACCAGCAGATCTTCGAGGTGCAGACGGATAGCGCCGGCATCGAACCGCGAGATCTCGAGCAGGTCTTCGACCAACCCCTGGAATCGGGTGACATCGCCGACCAGTAAGTCGAGCGCCGCCTGAGCGCGGTCGGGCATCTCGTCGCGGCGAGCCAACATGACCTCGACGCTGGCGGCAAGAGTCATCAACGGTGAACGCAGTTCGTGGCTGACATCGCTGGCGAATCGAGCGTCGCGTTCGACGCGGTTCTGCAGTGCTTCAGCCATGTCGTTGAACGCCGTCGAGAGCAGTTGCAGGTCGTGGTCGTCGGTGTTCTCGAGGCGGGTATCGAGACGACCTCCGGCGATCGCCTTTGCCGCTTGCGCGGCATCTCCCAATGGGCGGATCGCTCGCTTGGCAGCGATCATTCCTGTCAACGCGCCAGCCAGAGTCGTGATCACGCCGCCGAACAGGAGGCTGAGCCCGACGTTGCGCAAGGTGGCATTGGCGTCGGCAAGATCGGCGAACTCGAAGTAAGCGGCGCTGGTTCCCTCGAGTGGGATCCCGATCACCAGCGTCGGGACTTTGTCGAACGAAATGATCATCTTTGCCGGCGTGCGGTCGCCGATGACCCTCGTTTGCATCGAACCAGGGATGACGTCGGACGTGAACTTTGCCGATGGCGATGCCCAGGTGCCATCGATGTAGATCGCCGCCTGGGTGACACCAACCTGCTGCAGGCGGTCGATGATCGCGTTGGCGTTCGTGTTGTCGGCGCTGATCTCGCGTTGAGCAACGCCGGCGTTCTTGTATGCCTGGTCGGTGCTGGTGCGCTCGCGCTGGTTCAGCAGGCTGCTGCGGGTGAAGGAATAGGCGACCGCGGCAAGAAAGGTCGACAACAACAACGCGCCGATGATGAACATCGACATGATTCGTGTGCGCAGGCCGAACCTGGCAGGGCGCCAGTTCCCGAAGACACCCAACGTTGTTCGTACGACACCTCGCCGCGACTCGACGGCGACGCTGTCACGCGTGGCGGCGGTCACGACTGAAGGCGATACCCGAGGCCGCGCACGGTCACGACGTGGCGTGGGTTGGCGGCGTCGGTCTCGACTTTGGTTCGCAGACGACGGACGTGCACATCGACGAGCCGGCCGTCGCCGAAGTAGTCGTAGCCCCACACCTTGTCGAGCAGGCTCTCCCTGCTGAAAACCCGGCCGGGATTTTGAGCCAATTCGCACAGCAGACGGAACTCGGTCTTGGTCAGGTGCAGCTCGATTCCCGAGCGCGTGACCTTGCCCTCGTCGGGGATGATCTCGAGATCTCCGAACACCAGACGCGCATGGGACGGACTGATGGGGCGAATGCGTCGCAGCAACGCCCGAATGCGAGCAGACAGCTCCTTCGGAGCGAAGGGTTTCGTGAGGTAATCGTCGGCGCCGGCCTCGAGGCCGGCGACCACATCGTGGGTGTCATTGCGGGCTGTCACCATCACGATGGGCACATCACTGTGACGGCGCAGCGTGCGGCACAATTCGAAACCATCCATGCCCGGCAGCATGATGTCGATCAGGACGACGTCGGGGAGAGCGCGATGAAAAAGATCGATCGCCTCCTCGCCGCTGCCGGCTTCATCGACGGTCCAGCCCTCATCCTCGAGAGCCAGCTTCACCGCCGTACGGATGCGCTCGTCGTCTTCGACCGAAAGGATGCGGGTTCCCACGGATCACATGATGCCAGGATTGCGGCCAGGTTCCGTGCCTGCCAGCAATTCGACCATCTGATCGAACAACGCCGGATTGCAGGCCAGTACCTGGCTCGCGCCGACGGGTGAGCCATCGAACCGCCCGGTGCGGCATCCGGCCTCGCGAGCGATCAGTTCGCCGGCCGCCCAATCCCACGGGCCGAGCCCTTGCTCGAAGAACACGTCGAGCCGGCCGGCGGCGACGTAACACAGGTCCGGTGCCGCTGCGCCGAAACGGCGAATGTCGCGGACCCGAGGGATCACCTCGGCGATTCGCATCGCCTGATCTCGGCGTCGCTCGATCTGATACGAGAAGCCTGTCGCGACCAGCGCGTGTTGCAATGACGAGATCGTTCCGCAGGAAATCGGAGAGCCGTTCAGCCACGCGCCACCACCGGCCGTCGCAGTGAACAGCTCTCTGCTGCTGGGGATGTAGACCGCGCCGGCGAGTGGATGATCCTCCGACAACGCTGCGATCGACACCGCGTAGCCGGGCAGATCGTATTGGAAGTTGGTCGTGCCGTCGATCGGATCGATCAACCAATGGACCCCGGATGCGCCTGCCGAGTCTGTGCCTTCCTCGCCAACGATCGCATCGTCGGGCCGCTCGGCGTTGATCCCGTCGACGATCAGATGCTCGGATGCGCGATCGAACTCGGTGACGATGTCAGTGTCGCTCGACTTGGTCGATATCGATGTCAGTCCGTTCTTGCGACCCTCGAAAACAAGATCGCCTGCTGCAATGGCGAGGCGCGAAGCCAGCTCGCACAACTCGCGGGAAAGATCTGTCACGAGGCGGCGTCGTTGTTCTGCCGGCGCTCGATCTCTTTCCACTCGCCAAGGGCGCGGAGCACCAGCACGGCAACCACGCTCATGCCCAGCGCAGCTATGACGGCACCGACAAGCGCGCCGACGCCCCGCTGTGCAGCGCACGTACCGTGACATTGCAGCTTGACCAGCGTGTAGCCGATCAAACCACCGGCCAAACCGCCGAGCAGGATGGCCACGAACGCGGCGAGTCGGGCCGTCGGCGCGGGGAGGGCGGAGAGCGGAACCTCGTGGTCGGCCACCGCCCCATCGTACGGGGTACCGACCTCGTAGGCTCAGCTCTCGTGCGTGTCACCGTCGTCGTACCGACCTACAACGAAGCAGGCAACATCGAGCGATTGTGCCGCGAGGTGCGCCTTGCCGCCCCCGATGCCGACATGCTGATCGTCGACGACGGCAGTCCCGATGGCACCGGCGAGCTGGCCGAGAAGATGAATGAGGAACTTGGCCACATCAGTGTCATTCACCGTTCCGGGAAGTCGGGCTTAGGAGCCGCGTACCGAGCCGGCCTGCGCATTGCGATCGATCGCGGCGCGCAGATCTGCGTGCAGATGGACGCCGATCTTTCCCACGATCCAGCAGTGCTGCCGGCTTTGATCGCCAACGCCGAACACGGCGCCGATCTGGCCATCGGAAGCCGCTACGTGCCCGGCGGTCTGACGCAGAATTGGCCGAGGCGCCGCCGGATGCTGTCGCGGTGGGGCAACCGCTACGCCGCCGGCGTGTTGGGGCTGGCCGTCAACGACGCCACGGCGGGGTACCGCGCCTACCGCAGCGACGCGCTCGAACGAATGGAGTTCGACACTGTGGCCGCCGAGGGTTACGGGTTTCAGGTCGAGATGACCTACCGGCTCGTGCGCATCGGTGGCAAGGTCGTGGAGTTCCCCATCACGTTTCGCGATCGCACCGAGGGTTCGTCAAAGATGTCGGGCGGCATCGTGCGCGAGGCCCTCATGATCGTGATCAAGCTGTGGGTCGGCGATTTCGGTGGGCGCCGCCGCCGACGCGCCCAGGGCGGCTGAACCGGGCATGGTGAATTTGGGCATGGTGAATTTGGGCATGGGGATTTGAGGCATGAGGAATTGGGTCGTCGGAGGGGCCCTGATCCCTCGAGTCGGCGGCGTCGAGCTCGGCGGCTTGGTGCTGGTCGGCAACCGGCGACGGGATCGCACCCTCGAATGGACACCTCCGGGCGGTGTGATCGATCGCGGTGAGTCGATCCGCCAGGGGCTGGAGCGTGAGGTGTTCGAAGAAACGGGGCTCACCGTTTCCGCTTGGGCCGAGCTGCGGTACTCGGTGGTCGTCGAGGCTCCGCAGTTGGGCTGGAGGTTGCGCGTCGAGGCGTGGGAGGCCGCTGATGTAGTGGGCGACATCGTCCTGGCCGACCCCGATGGCATCGTCGAGGAGGTGCGTCAGGCCGCCAGTCCCGAGGCATTGGTGTTGCTGGCGAGCAGCCCGCAGTGGGTTCACATACCGGTGGGTGACTGGCTGAACGGCGTCGCCCATCCGACCGGGTCGTTTCACTTTCGGGTCATCGGCACCGATCGCTCAACCTCGCGCGTTGAGCGCATCGCATGACCGGGCCGCTGGTGACGGGTCAGCGCGTAATTCTGCACGTCGACATGGATGCGTTCTACGTCAGCGTCGAGCTTCGTCGACGCCCCGACCTGATGGGCAAGCCGGTGGTAGTCGGCGGCACGGGCCCTCGCGGCGTCATTGCCGCGGCGTCGTATGAGGCTCGCCGGTACGGAGTGCGTTCGGCGCTGCCCAGCGTGACCGCCAAACGACTGTGTCCGCAGGCCGTGTTCCTTCCCGGCGATCACGCTCTCTACGCCTCGGTCAGTGCCGAGGTCAACGAGATCTTCACCTCGATCACTCCGTTGGTCGAGCCACTCTCGCTCGACGAGGCGTTTCTCGATGTGTCCGGCGGCATTCGCCTGCACGGCCCCGGCTCGGTCATCGGCCAGATGATCCGCGACCGCGTGTGGGACGAGTTGCAGCTGCGCTGCTCCGTCGGCGTCGCTCCGAACAAGTTCCTCGCCAAGTTGGCGTCAGTGGCCGCAAAGCCGATTGCTTCGCCCGACGGCGTGCGCGAAGGCAAAGGCGTGGTCGAGGTGCTGGCGGGTCGCGAATTGGACTTCCTCCATCCGCTGCCGGTTCAAGCGCTGTGGGGAGTTGGCCCGTCGACGCTGCAGCGTCTGCAGCGCCTCGGCGTGCGCACGGTCGCCGATCTCGCCGACCTCGACGAGGTGACGTTGGTGGGCGCGCTCGGGGCTGCGCACGGCCAACATCTGTATCGACTGGCGTGGGCCGTGGACGACCGCCCAGTCGAGCCGGAGCGCGAGATGAAATCGATCGGCCACGAGGAGACGTTCGCCACTGACCGCCACACTCATGCCGAGTTGCTCCGCGAGCTGGTTCGACTGTCGGATGCTGTCGCCGCTCGCCTTCGGGCACACGGGGGAGCGGCGCGGACGTTGACGCTGAAGGTTCGATTCGCCGGTTTCGAGACCATCACCAGGTCCATCACGGTCTCCGGTGGGGTCTCGACCGCGCATTCGATCGTCGCTGCTACCGAGCCGCTGCTGAAGGCCATCGACGCCTCTTCGGGGGTGCGCCTACTGGGCGTCAGCGTCAGCAACTTCACTTCGAGCACCCAGCAGCTGAGCCTCGATGACCTGCTCGGCGCAACCACGACCAAAAGCTTCGATGGCGACCGCCAGTGGCAGCTTGCCGAGGAGACCGTGGATGCGATCCGGAAGCGATTTGGTACCACCGCGATCGGTCCAGCGAGCGCCGTGAGTGACCGCGGCCTGCGAGTTGTGCAGCGCGGTGCCCAACAATGGGGTCCCGACGAGCCGGCGCGTGGTTAAATCGGCACAGCCAAATCGTTCGCGTCCTGCGTTGTCTCCAGCGCGGAATCGTGGAAAGATGTGGGAAGGCAATCGGTCAGGAGTCGCCATGCCGCTGTCAGAAGACGAACAACGCATTCTGCGCCAGATCGAAGAGCAGCTCCAGCGCGACCCGAGTTTCGGTCGCGACATCAAGCCCCGCCAAGTTGGATCGAGGAGGGCCGTGATCGTCAGCTCAGTCTCCACGGTGTTGTGCCTTGTCCTGACCGTCCTGCTACTGGGCGTCAGCCCGTACCTGTCGTTCGTAGCATTCATCGGTGCCGTTGTCGCTTTGGTCATCGCCGAACGTCACGTGGCCGCCATCGGCGAGGCCGGCCTCAACCACCTCAGCGACAGTGTGCGCAGCCGTCTTGGCGGCTCCGCCGGCAGTCGCGGTGAATGAGACCAAAACCATCTGCTGCCAAAACCATCTGCTGACGGTCTACACGTCTAGCCGGTAATGCGTCCCCAAGCGGAGCGCGGATCGAGATGATCGAGCAGTCGGCTGATCATGCTCATGCGGGCGCGGCATGCTGCGTCGACCTCGCTGCGGAGTAGCTCACTTCGATCGGCTGCACCGTTGTCGACGCCGCGAGGTGAATAGACCGCCCG
>JAENVT010000360.1 GCA_016650435.1 Ilumatobacteraceae bacterium | reverse complement strand
GAGCGGCTTTGTTCGGCGGGTTCCAGGCGATCGTCTTCGTGCTGCTGCTGTTGCCTTTCGGCATCAGCATCAAGGCCGGCGTCTCAGGATTCATCGTGATCGTGCTGTGTGGCGCAATTACCGGCATCGCGATCGGTGGTTTCACCGCGGCGATTGCACTGAAAACCGGATCCTCTGAGGCCGTGCAGGGCAGCTTCCCGCTGTTGTTCATCGGCTTGTTCTTCTCCAGCGCGTTCTTCCCCCGACAGACGATGCAGGGCGCCTACAGGGTGATCGCCGACATCAACCCTGTGTCGCATCTCGTCGAGGGTATTCGCGGTTTGGTCATCGACGGTTTCACCGTCCGGCATGTGGCGGCGGCGTTGCTGGTGCCATTGGGGATCGGTGTGTTCTCGATTGCCCTGGCGATGCGAACGCTCTACTCACGATTGGCGGCGCGATGACCACCCACTCTGCTTCTGCCTCCCCTCCCCCTTCAACCATCGCCGGCCAGGCCCGCGGCGGTGCCGTGTTGCGCTCGTCTCGCGGCCTGGCGCTGCGCGGCTTGCGCAGCATTCGCCGGCTCCCATCCGCGTTCTTTCCCGCGCTGGCAATGCCGATCTTCCAGACCGTTGCCTTCAGCGGCACGTTCTTCGCGATCACCAAGATCCCCGGGTTTCCGACTGATCGTTCGGTCAACTGGTACCTCCCGCTGGCTTGCTGCATGGGATCTGGATTCGCCGGCGTCGGTCTGGGCTTCAGCACCGTCCGCGATATCGAGAGCGGCTTCTTCGATCGGTTGCGCATGGCGCCGTCGCCGCGAATATCGCTGATCGTCGGGCCACTGTTCACCGCCTGGGTACGGGTGATGATCGTCATCACCGCCGCGTTGATCGTCGGCTTCGCATTCGGTGCCCGCCTCACCGGTGGTCTGCTCGGCCTTGTCACGTTGTACGTCGCCGGGCTCGGCGTTGCGACTGTCGCCGCCGGCTGGGGACTCGGCTTGGCGTACCGATTCGGCGACATGCGCGCCGCGGCGCTGATGCAACTGACCCTGTTCAACGCGCTGTTCTTGACCAACGCCCAATCACCGCTCAACGTGATGACAGGATGGCTGCACTCAGTCGCCCGCATCAACCCGTTCACCAACATCTTGCGGTTGGGACGCGAAGGTTGGCTCGGCGATGTCACCTGGCAGTACACCTGGGGCGGCCTCGTTGCCATCGTCGGCCTCAGTGCGCTGACGTTGACCTTCGCCTACCGCGGACTAGCGAAACTGGCGAACTAGCCAAAATATAGAATTTGGAGTCGACAACGAGCGATTCCATCGTCAATACTGTCGTTCATGATTGATCGACAACTTCTTGGCCGCCTGCACGCAGTCGAAGAAGCACGCTTCATCGCCACCCATCCCCGCTCGGCTGTGCTTGCCAAAGAAGCCCAAACCAACCTGCTCGGCGGGGTGCCGATGGCTTGGATGACCCGATGGCCAGGCTCGTTCCCGATCTTCTTCGATACCGCCCAGGGCGCCCACTTCACCGATGTCGACGGTCTCAGCTACATCGACTTCTGCCTTGGCGATACCGGGGCAATGACAGGGCACGGGCTGCCACAGGTGGCCGAGGCGCTGTACGCCCAGGCGATGCGCGGCATCACCACGATGTTGCCTTCGGTCGACGCTGCCTGGGTCGGGGCCGAACTGGCCAGGCGCTTCGGGCTTCCGGTCTGGCAGATGGCGATGACCGCCACCGACGCCAACCGATTCGTCCTGCGCTTCGCTCGCCGCCTGACCGGTCGCAGCAAGGTGGTGGTCTTCGACTGGTGCTATCACGGCTCGGTCGACGAGGCCCTGGCAACACTCGACGCCGACGGCCGCACGATCTCCCGACCCGGCAACCTCGGCGAGGCCTTCGATCCATCGACGACAACGGTGGTCGTGCCGTTCAACGATCTCGGCGCGCTTGAGGCTGCCCTTGCGACTGGCGAGATCGCCTGTGTCCTGGCCGAGCCGGCACTGACCAACATCGGCATCGTCATGCCGGATCCCGGCTTTCACGACGCGCTCCGCGCCCTGACTCGGGCATACGACACATTGCTGGTGATCGACGAGACCCACACCATCTGCGTCGGCCCGGGCGGCGCAACCGCGGCCTGGAACCTGGAGCCCGACTTCTTCGTCATCGGCAAGACGATCGGCGGCGGCATGCCAGCCGCGGCCTACGGCATGACCGCCGAGATCGCCGACAAGTTGGGACCGATGATCTCTTCCAGCGCGGTCGATGTAAGTGGCGTCGGTGGAACGCTCACTGGCAACGCGTTGGCGGTCGCCGCGGTTCGCGCCACATTGAGCTCGGCGCTGCGAGACGAAGACTTCGCCCACATGATCCCATTGGCAACAGCGTGGACAGGTGGTGTGCAGGCAACGATCGATCGCCACGATTTGCCGTGGCATGTACAGCAGCTTGGCGGCCGCGCCGAATATTGGTTCTGTCCGCCGCCACGCGATGGCGCAGCAGCGGCCGCAGCGGTCGACGACCAACTCGACGCGTTCATGCACCTATGGGCCGTCAATCGCGGCATCTTGCTGACGCCTTTCCACAACATGGCGTTGATGTCGCCTCACCACTCCGCTGCCGACGTCGATGCTCATACCGAGGTGTTCGCGACAGCCGTGGAAGCATTGCTCTCGTGAGCGTCGCATGAACCTTGCCAACCAGGTTGCCATCGTCACGGGAGCGGGCAGTCCACATGGGATTGGGTTTGCATGCGCAAAGGCACTCGCGGCCGACGGCGCACATGTGGTGATCGCCTCGACAACCGATCGCATCAACGGTCGCGTCGCCGAGCTCGAAGCAGATGGTTGGTCGGCGACTGGTTTCGTCGGCGACTTGATGCTTGCCGGTGTGGCCGAAGCGTTGGCCGCCGCGGCGCTAGCGGTGGCAGGGCGCATCGACATCTGCGTCAACAACGCCGGCATGATCGCCGTCGGAATCGAGCCGCGCAGCCGCACCACCACCGAGGTCACCGCCGATGAATGGGCCGACAGTCTGCATCGCAACCTGACCACCTGCTTCAGCGTGACCCGTGCGTGCCTCGCGCCCATGCGCGAGCGGAACTACGGTCGAATCGTCAACGTCGCCTCTACATCGGGCCCAGTACAGGCATTCTTGGGCGACCCCGGCTACCACGCCGCCAAGGCCGGGATCATCGGCCTCACCAGGGCGGTCGCGCTCGAGGCCGCCAACTCCGGGATCACCGTCAATGTCGTGTCACCGGGGTGGATCGCCACCGGTGCGCAACTCACGATCGAGCACACCGCTGGCAGCTACACACCGCTCGGCCGCAGCGGCACGCCCGAGGAGGTCGCTGCAGCGGTGCGGTTCCTCGCCGACCCGACCGCGAGCTTCATCACCGCTCAGCAGATCATCGTCGACGGCGGCAACTCATTGCCGGAGGATCGCTCGTGGCGTCCGGCGCAGTGACCCCGGTCGCGTTGATCACCGGGGCCGCGGGTGGCATCGGAGGCGCGACGGCCGACCGTTTCATCGCTGGCGGATGGAAGGTCGCCGCAGTAGATATCAACGCAGTAGAACCAGCGGATCGATCGGTCGACACGTTGCTGTCGATCACTGCCGACTTGCGCACGGTCGTCGACTGCCGGCGAGCGATCGTCGAGACCACGCAGTGGGGGCAGCGGCTCGATGCAGTCGTCAACGCTGCGGGGGTGTGGACCGAAGGGCCAAGCGAAGACACCACCGAGCAGGAATGGGACGGTGTGATCGACCTCAATCTCAAGGGTCTCTACTTCGTTTGCGCTGCGGCAATTCCGCATCTCGAAGCAACTGGTGGCTGCATCGTCAACATGTCGTCCGATGCCGGCGTGCAAGGCAATGCTGGTGCGGCGGTGTACTGCGCGTCGAAGGGTGGCGTGACCAACCTCACTCGTGCCCTGGCACTGGAGCTGGCACCCTCGGGCGTGCGGGTCAACGCGGTGTGCCCGGGCGACGTCGATTCACCGATGCTGCGCGGCCAGGCGGCGGCCAGCCCCGATCCCGCGAAGTACCTCGACAAACTGTTGCGCAGCTACCCGCAGG
>JAENVT010000359.1 GCA_016650435.1 Ilumatobacteraceae bacterium | reverse complement strand
CGGTGTAGATCGCCGAGGGTCTGATCAGTCGGCCCGTGCGCTTCTGTTCGAGGATGTGGGCACTCCAGCCCGCGGTGCGCGCACACGCGAACATCGCCGTGAACATGTGCGCTGGCACCTCGGCGTAGTCCAAAACCACTGCCGACCAGAACTCGACGTTGGTCGCCAGAACACGATCTGGATAGCGAGCCTTCAGCTCAGCGAGTGCCGCCTTCTCGAGCGCATCGGCGACTTCGACGCGCGGCGACTTCAGCTCCTTTGCGGTGCGACGCAGGACGCGAGCGCGGGGATCTTCTGCGCGGTACACGCGGTGGCCAAAACCCATCAGCCGGTCACCTCTGTCCATCGCCCGCTTGACCCATCGCTCGGCGTCGCCTTCTTTCTCGACCTCGTCGAGCATCTGCAACACACGCGCGGGCGCACCGCCATGCAGCGGCCCCGACAACGCGCCGACTGCACCCGAGAGCGCGGCGGCGACATCGGCGCCAGTAGACGCGATGACACGAGCAGTAAAGGTCGAGGCGTTCATGCCGTGCTCTGCAGCCGAGACCCAGTACGCATCCACGGCTCTCACGTGATCGGGGTCGGGATCGCCTCGCCAGCGACGCATGAATCGCTCGGTGATGGTCGCCGCGCCGTCGATGTGCTTCTGCGGCACCATCGCCAGACCAAGTCCTCGAGCCGACTGGGCCACGAACGACAAGGCCATGACCGAGGCGCGGGCCAGATCGTCGCGAACCTGGGCATCGTCGATGTCGAGCAACTGGTCGAGGCCCCAGAACGGCGCCAACATCGCCAATGCACTCTGGACATCGACGCGGATGTCGCCGGAGTGGACCGGGATGGGAAACGGCTCGGCGGGCGGCAAGCCCGGGTCGAACGAGCCGTCTACGAGTAGGCCCCAGACTCGGCCGTAGTCGTAGTGACCGACGAGCTCTTCGATGTCGACTCCTCGGTAACGCAACGCGCCGCCCTCGCGATCCGGTTCGGCGATCTCGGTCTCGAAGGCGATGACGCCCTCCAGCCCGTGCTGCACTACTTGTTCGGCCATCGACGTACCCCGGTTCGTTCTGCGTGGGATCAGGTGTGCTTGACGAGCTTCAGCTTGTCACGCACTTCCTGAGGGCCGAGAATCCGTACGTTCATGCTCTCCAGCAACTGCTTGGCACGGGCGACGAGTTCGGCGTTGGTCGCCTTGTGCCCGGGACCGAGGTAAAGATTGTCCTCGAGGCCAACGCGAACGTTGCCGCCGGCGAGGGCAGCCATCGCGACGAACGGGATCTGCATGCGGCCGATCGAGAAGCCGGAGAACACACAGTCATGGGGCAGGTTGTTGACCAGCGCCAGGAACGTGTTGGGATCGTCGGGAGCGCCGTAGGCGATCCCCATGCACAGTTGGATCATCACAGGGTTGTCGAGCAGCCCGTCGCGGATCAGCTCCTTGACCTGCACCAGGTGGCCGAAATCGAACACTTCCAACTCGGGGCGCACGCCGAGTTCTTGCACCTGGCGGGCCATCGATCGCAGCACGCTGGGCGTGTTGACCATGATGTAGTCGCCACCCGAGGCGAAGTTCATGGTGCCGCAATCGAGTGTGCAGATTTCGGGAAGCAGTGTGCGGACGTGATCCAGTCGTTCGGTGGCGCCTGCCATGTCGGTGCCGTCGGGGTTGATCGGCAGCACCTGCTCGTCGCCGCCCAACACCAAGTCGCCGCCCATGCCGGCGGTGAGGTTGATGACGACGTCGACATCCGCGGCGCGGACCCGTTCGACAGCCTCTGCGTACAGCTCGGTGGCGCGGGCACCTTTGCCGGTTTGCGGATCGCGAACGTGGATGTGTACGACCGCTGCCCCGGCCTTGGCGGCATCGATCGCCGATGTCGCGATCTGCTCGGGCGTCACCGGCACGTGCGGGCTTTTACCCACGGTGTCGCCGGAGCCGGTGATCGCACACGTGATGAAGACTTCCCAGTTCATGGCTAACCCCTATTGTCTGAATCTGTTGTCTGAACGAACGGTCAGCTAACTGTAGCCCGAAGAAATGGAGCGCAATGGAAGAACTCGACGGACTCAGAGCATTGGTCACCGGCGGTGGGTCTGGCATCGGTGCGGCCATTGCGGCGCGGCTCGAGCGAGGCGGGGCGAACGTCTTCGTTGTCGACATCGACCCGGCGACATCGCCCGACGTTGTGGCCGATGTGGCCGATACTGCGGCAGTCGACGGCCTCTTCGCTCAGGTTTCTCGAAAGCTCGGTGGACTCGACGTCCTCGTCAACAACGTCGGCGTCGCCGGCCCGACAGCGAACGTCGAGGACATGGATCCGGCGGCCTTCGATGAATGCGTGCGCGTCAACCTCGGTTCGATGTTTCGGTGTACGCGCAAGGCTGTGCCGCTACTGCGCGACCTGCCCGGCTCGATCGTCAACATCTCGTCGTCGGCTGGAATCTTCGGCTATCCCCTTCGGTCGCCGTACGCCGCCGCCAAATGGGCGGTCGTCGGATTGACCAAGACCTGGGCGATGGAGCTCGGTTCAGCTGGGATCCGGGTCAATGCCATTTGTCCTGGGTCGGTCGGGGGATCGCGTATGGACGGAGTCATCGAACGCGAAGCCGTCGCATTGGGAGTGACGCCTGCGGAGGTGAGATCGGCCTACCAGAACCAGGTGTCGATGGGCTCGTTCGTCGACGCCACCGATGTTGCCGAGGCCGTGGCCTTCCTCTCGTCACCCGCTGCCAGGTTCATCACCGGCCAGGTGCTCGGCGTCGATGGGCATACCGAGACGCTGCGCACCAACATCTAGGCGGAGAGAGGCCGCATCGCACCAGGTGTTAATGCTGAGTTGAAATGCACGTCGCATAGTCGCGTTATAGTCCAAGAACTCGGCGTCGCTCAGACGGGGCGCACACGATATAAGGGGGAAATGAAGATGGCGTTTGATCCTGTGCATGGTTTGGTACCCGGGAGATTCAATCGAAGGCAGCTGATTCTCGGCAGTGGGACGGCAGTGGCCATCGCCGCGGCGCTCGCCGCTTGCGGCAGCGACTCCCCGAGCACGGCACCGGCAGCCAGCGGTGCTCCGTCGGCCACGGATGCCGCGGTCACACCGACCGATGCCGCGACGACGGCGACCGATGCTGCCACAGCCACGACCGCAGCGGCTACAGGGACGCCCAAGTCGGGTGGCATCTTGCGTGTCGGTACGAAGGGCGACGTCAACGACATCATCGACGGTCAGCACATCGTGGCGAAATCCGACATCATGCGCCAGGTCACCGGGTGGGAGCCGCTGATGAGCTTCAGCCCCGACTTCGTGCCCGAGTACGCGAACGGCCTCGCCAAGGACGTCACTGCCAAGGCCGCCGACAACTTCGTCATCACGTTGAAAGACGGCATCAAGTTCAGCAACGGCAACCCGGTGACGGCCGACGATGTGGTCTACTCGTTCACCCGGATGCTCGACACCACCCTCAAGGTCTACGGCGGCTCTGTGCTGCGTGGCTTGCTCGAGGTGTCGGGGATAACCAAGGTCGACGACCACACCGTCGAGTTCAAGCTCACACAGGGCGTCTCCAACTTCAAAGAGGCGCTCTGCGCGTACGTGTGTGCGATCGTGCCGGTCGGCTACGAGCGCTTCAGCGGTGACCCGACCACGCAGATCGGCACCGGGCCGTACATGCTGAAGGAGTTCGAGGTCGGCAAGCAGTCCATCCACGTCAAGAACCCGAACTATTGGGACACAGGCAAGCCGTACTTCGACGAGGTGCACATCATCGACTTCGCCGACGGTGACGCCCTGATCAACGCCCTGCTCGCCGATCAGATCGACATCGCCGCCGACGTCTCGTCGGCCTCGGTCGACACGATTACGGGAACCACCGGCTACAAGGTGCTCAACTCCGCCGGTGGCGGCTGGCTGACGATCTCGATGGCCGTCGACCAGGACCCGTTCACCGATGTTCGCGTCCGCCAGGCGATGCGCTTGATCGTCGACCGCGACGCCATGGTCGAGCAGGTGCTCGCCGGCTATGGGCGAGTCGCCAACGACCTGTACGCGCCGCTCGACGCCGCCTACGCCAAGGACCTTCCGCAGCGCAAGCAGGATCTCGACGCAGCGAAGCAGCTCCTCGCCGATGCCGGCAAGACCGGGATGACGATCGACCTGTTTGCACCGAACGACACCGCCGGGTTGCCGGAGATGATCCAGCTCTTTGCCGAACAGGCCAAGGGTGCCGGGATCACGGTCAACGCCCAGGTCATCGACGGTGGGACCTATTGGGGCGATCAGTACCTGAAGCGCACGTTCGCCGTCGACTACTGGGGCACCCGCAACTTCTTGCTGCAGGTCGCCGCGGGCAGCCTGAAGGACACCGCGCCGTACCCGGACGATCACTGGCCGCCGGCCGACTCGACCTTCGAGGCCGACTACAAGGCTGCGTTGAACGAGACCGACGACACCAAGCGCAAGGTCATCACCGACAAGATGCAGAAGGAGCTGTACGACAACGGTGGCTTGATCATTCCGTTCTTCCAGAACCTGCTCGACGCCTACAACGGCCGTGTGACCGGTCTGGTGGAGCGAGCCAACACGTTGAACCTCGACCACTACGGCCGCGGTTGGAAGAACCTGTACTTCTCCGAGTAGCACCAGACACGGATGTCGAACAACCGAGGAGTGCTGCGATTCATAGCGCGTCGGTTGGCGTTGGGCGTCTTGACGCTGCTCGTGGTGTCAGTGGTGGTGTTCACCGCCACCCAGTTGCTGCCGAGTGATCCCGCACAGGCGATCCTCGGCCGCAACGCCACGACGGACAGCGTCAATGCCTTGCGCGAGAAGCTCGGTCTGCACCACACGGCCATCTACCAGTACACCCACTGGTTGAAAGGGATGGTCAGCGGCAACCCTGGCGATTCGTTCAACGCCCGGCAGCCGATTCTCGACTACATCGGCGACCGCGTCGTCAACTCGCTGTTCCTCCTGGTACTCGCTTCCGTGATAGCGATCCCGTTGGCACTCTGGTTCGGGGGGTACAGCGCCCGTAAGCGCGATACGGCATTCGACAACGTCACGTCCAACATCATGCTGGCGCTTGCCTCGTTGCCCGAGTTCGTCGTCGGCATCATCTTGGTGCTGGTGTTCAGCGTGCGGATCTGGCACCTGCTTCCTGCGGTGAGCGCCATCGGTATCGGCCAGGGGCCGTGGAGCGACATGAAGGGGATGGTGTTGCCGACCGCAGTTCTCGTGATCGGAGCTGTTCCCTACATCTCGCGGGTGGTGCGCGCATCGATGATCGAGGTCATGGAAAGCGACTACGTCGAGATGGCTCGACTGAAGGGCGCGCCCGAGAAGGTCGTGCTGTGGCGTCATGCGCTGCCCAACGCGCTCGGGCCTGTGTTCCAGGTCATCGCCCTCAACATCGCCTACTTCGCCGCCGGTGTCATCGTCGTCGAGTCCCTCTTCAACTATCCGGGAATCGGGGGCGCGTTGCGAGATTCAGTGCGCGTCCGCGACATTCCTGTCATCCAATTCCTGGTGATGGTGCTGGCCACGGTCTACGTGATCACCAACCTTGCCGCCGACGTCGCCACCGTGCTCGTCACACCACGATTGCGAACGAGGATGCAATGAGCACGGAAGAACTGATCCCAATCATCGAGGATGTCGAAATCGCCGAGAAGAAGCCGCCCGGCGTCATTCGGGTCGCGCTGCGCATGTGGCGAACGCGGGTAGGCCTGCTGATCGTCGCACTGCTCGGTGCCCTCGCCCTGTTCGGCCGGTACATCGCGCCGTACGGCGAAGCGGAAGCTGTCGGCCTCCCGTTCAAATCGTCGGGCAAGACCCGCAAGGACACGCTGTTCGGCTCGGCCAATGTCGGTCACGACGTGTGGTCGCGATTCCTGTATGGAGGCAGGCCGATTTTGATAGCCGCCGTGTTGGCCACCGCGTTGGCGTTGGTGCTCGGCACGACGGTCGGACTGATCGCCGCCTACAACCGCGGCAAGCTCGACGACGTGCTGATGCGCTCGATGGATGTAATCCTCGCCCTGCCACAGATCATCTCGGCGTTGATCGTCATCTCGATGTTCGGAGCGACCACGTTGCTGATCGTGTTAACTGTCGGCCTGTCGACGGTGCCTCGCATCGCCCGCGTCGTGCGAGGTGCCGCGATATCGGTCGTCGAACGCGATTTCGTGGCTGCTGCCGAATCGCTCGGCGAATCCCGGTTTCGAATCTTGCTGTCCGAGCTCTTGCCCAATGTCTCCGGGCCGCTACTCGTCGAGGCCAACCTGCGCCTGACGTTCTCGATCGGACTGATCTCCGGGATCGCTTTCCTCGGCTTCACCCCCGACCCTGGCGCAGCGAACTGGGGTTTGATGGTCAACGAGAATCGCAAGGGCCTGATCTCCAACCATTGGGGCGTGACGCTGCCCGTCATCGCCATCGCCCTGTTGACCATCGGCACTGGCCTCGTCGGGGACGGATTAGCACGTGCTGCAGCAGGTGTCGACCGGTCGAAGGGTGAATCGTGACGGATGCAGCGCTAACCATCAGCAACTTGCGGATCGAGGTGGCCGTTGGCGGCGCCGACATCGTCGACGAGATCAACCTGTCGATCGTCGCGGGTGAGGTGCTCGGCCTGGTGGGCGAATCTGGCTCTGGCAAGACCACCGTCGGGCTCGCCGTGCTCGGGCACGCCCGGCGCGGGGTCAAGCTCGCTGCCGGCGAGGTGATGATCGGCGACGCATCGATGATGGCCCTCGGCGAGGTCGCCTTGCGGCACGCTCGTGGCAAGCTCGTTTCCTACGTGCCGCAGGACCCATCAACCGCGCTCAACCCGGCGCTGCGTATCAACAAGCAGCTGCTCGAGGTCCTCGAGTTCCACAACTTCGGTGGCAGCGACGCGGTCCGAAAAGCCCGGGTCATCGAAGTGATGAGCGAAGTCCTGTTGCCCAGCACGCCGGAGTTTCTGCGTCGCTATCCGCATCAGCTGTCTGGTGGCCAGCAACAACGGGTTGGTCTGGCGATGGCCTTCGCCTGCCGGCCGTCTGTGATCGTGCTCGACGAACCGACCACCGGTCTTGACGTCAGCACCCAAGCTCACGTCTTGACGACTGTTCGTCAGCTGTGCCACGCCCACAAAGTCGCCGCGTTGTACGTCACGCACGACCTTGCGGTCGTCGCCACTCTCGCCGATCACGTTGCCGTGATGTATGCAGGTCGAATCGTCGAGCAGGGTCCCGCTGCGGAACTGTTCGAAAATCCGTGCCATCCGTACACACGCCACCTGATCGCTGCCGCCCCCGACATGTCGACCGACCATGAGATGATCGGCCTCAGTGGCCGTGCACCCGCCCCAGGACGACGTCCGTTCGGCTGTTCGTTCGCCAAGCGCTGCGAACTAGCGATCGCTGCCTGCCGCGCCGAGTTCCCTGCCGAGCGCGAGGTCGGTCCCGGTCGGTTGGCGCGGTGCATCCGACCCTTCGAAGTGCCGGAACGAACCCAGCACGTGTCGGTGCATTCCTTGCCGATTGCGGCGTCGGCAACACATGCATTGATGGTGCGCGATCTGTGCGCCTCGTACACCGGTCATGAGGTCGTGCACAACGTCGATCTGCACGTCGATCGAGGCGAATGCCTTGCTCTGGTCGGCGAGTCGGGTTCGGGCAAGACCACCCTTTCCCGGTCGATCGGCGGCCTGCACCGCGAATGGACGGGCGAGATCCTGCTCGGCTCCGAACGTCTCGCCCAATCAGCGCGCAATCGCACGACTGCGCAGCGTTTGCGCATCCAGTACGTCTTCCAGAACCCGTACAGCTCGCTGCAACCGCGGCGCATGATCGGTGATTCGGTGGCCCGTCCGTTGATCATCGGCGGCGCCTCGAAGACCGAGGCGGCGCGCAAGGTCGGCGAGATGCTCGAGCGTGTCGCGCTGACCGCCGGCTACGCCAATCGGTTCCCCGATCAGCTGTCGGGAGGCGAACGCCAGCGTGTCGCCATCGCCCGTGCCCTGGTCAGCAGGCCTGAGGTGTTGGTGTGCGACGAGGTCACCTCCGCCCTCGATGTGTTGGTGCAGGCATCGATCGTCGAACTGCTCGGCGAGCTTCGTCGTGATCTCGGTCTGGCGATGCTGTTCGTCACCCACAACCTTCCATTGGTCGCCTCGATCGCCGATCAGGTCGCCGTGCTCGCCGACGGCAAGATCGTCGAATCGGGTCTCACCGAACGGGTGCTGCGGTTCCCGGAAGCCGAGTACACCAAGCGCCTGATCGCCGATACGCCGCAGATCTCGGAGCTACCCGAGCGATAGCCGCCGCAACCGGCTTTCGACCATGTCACGGTCGACATAGCAGCCCTGCAGGTGGCGCCGGCCGGATTGCGGATCGAATTCAGAGCGACCGTGCAGGATGCGACGGTTGTCGAAGCACACCGTGTCGCCCTCTGCTAGTCGCAAGGTCAAGACGTTCTGCGGGTCGCGCAGCATGTGCCACAGGGTCACGTAGGCGTCGTAGAACTGCTCGTCGGCGGAAGGATCGACGTCGCGAATCCAGTTGTTGAATCGAATCGTTGTCGGCTGGTCGTTGTCGTCGAGCTCGATGATGGGGCTCGTGTAGCGGATGTCGTCGACGTCGTCGTGGAACCGGAAGGGCACGGGCGTAGTGGCGAGGATCTCAAATGCTTTGGGGTCGCTGACGCGCAGCTGTTCGGCCACAGCTACGCCGTCGGCAAGCATCGAATCGCCGCCTGTTGCCTCGTTGGCGAGCGAGTGGAGGAATTGGAAGTCGGGAGGGTTGGCCCAATTTGGAAGGTCGGTGTGCAGATCGAGCCCGGCCGCGGTATACGCAGAGTTGTTGGGATCGGGTCGCGACTCGACATCGAAGATCGTGCCGAAGTTCGTCGGCCGGGCGTAGCCGATCCGTTCGGCCAGGCGAATGACCTCGCCGGTCACGTTCGGCGTGTCCTCGACCAGGATGGCACCTTCGCGAAGCATCGTCGTCAGCCAATGACTCATGCCCTCGTCGGTGCTGAGTTCGCTGTGGTTGACGCGCGGCAACGTCGTCAAGCCAGTACGTGCCACCGCTAGCTCCGCTCGGGCGGTCAGCATCGCCGCTGGGAACACGCCGACGTGGTCGTCGCCCCAGTCGACCGTGATGGTTCCATCGTCGTCTGTCATGACCGAGATCGGCCGGACGTCCCACTCGTCGACAAGGGTGACGGTGCGCTCGTGAGTGATGGGGTGCAGACATCGCGGGCACTGGCAGTTGTCGAGCAACCAGCGCCAGGGAGGCAATGGTCCAGCGGATGACTCCATATCGATCAAGTCTGGCAGGTCGAGGTCGGGTAACTTCGCCCCATGGCCGCGAACCAAACAGGCACCCCAGTCGACATCAAACCCCGAAGCCGAGATGTCACCGACGGCATGACGAAGGCGCCGGCCCGTTCGATGCTCCGCGCCGTCGGGATGACCGACGACGATTGGGACAAGCCGCAAATCGCGATCGCCAACGCCTGGAACGACGTCACGCCGTGCAACATGACGCTGCGCAAGCTCGCCGAGCACACAAAGGCGGGCGTTCGTGCCGCCGGTGGGTTCCCGATGGAGTTCGGCACCATCACGGTCAGCGACGGCATCAGCATGGGCCACGAGGGCATGCGTGCCTCGCTGGTCAGCCGCGAGGTCATCACCGATTCTGTGGAATGTGTGATGCACGCCGAACGGCTCGACGGGTTCGTCGGCCTGGCAGGCTGCGACAAGAGCATCCCGGCGATGTTGATGGCTGCCGCTCGGCTCGACTTGCCCAGTGTGTTCGTCTACAACGGCTCGATCCTGCCAGGCGAACACAATGGCGTTGCGCTCGACATCACCAGTGTCTTCGAGGCTGTCGGCGCCTGTGCGCTCGGCAAGATCACCGAAGAAGAACTCGGCCAGATCGAGCGCAAGGCCTGCCCGGGTGAAGGCGCGTGCGGCGGGATGTTCACGGCCAACACCATGAGCTCGATCGCCGAGGCAATCGGAATGTCATTGCCCGGCACGGCTTCGCCCCCAGCCGTCGACCCGCGG
>JAENVT010000358.1 GCA_016650435.1 Ilumatobacteraceae bacterium | reverse complement strand
CGCACGACACCAACAGCAAGGTAGCCGCGATCGTTGTCAGGTTTCTCCCACAGGTCATGCCCTCCCGACACCACCGCCCGACGGCACGTTCCCGATCCGGGCGTAGGGTGACCGAAATGGCGACCTATGGATTGCAACTGCCCGACTTCTCATGGATCGTCGACGTGGACCCACCGACCACGATGGACAGGCTACGCGCCGCTGCCGAAGCAGCCGAGCAGTCAGGCTTCTCCTCGTTGTGGGTGATGGACCACCTACTGCAACTCCCGCCACTCGGTGGCCCAGGGGCGTCGATCCTCGAGGGCTACGTCACACTCGGCGCCCTCGCCGCCGTGACGAAGCGCGTCGAGCTCGGCACGCTTGTCACGGGTGTCACGTACAGGAATCCAGCGCATCTGGCGAAGCAGATCGTCACGCTCGACGCACTCTCCGGAGGTCGCGTCATCTTGGGTATCGGAGCGGCGTGGTACGACACCGAGCACGCCGCGTATGGCTGGAACTTCCCGGCGGTGAAGGAGCGCTTCGAGCGGCTGCACGAAGCGGTCGCGATTTGTCGTGGAATGTTCGACAACGAAACCTTCAGCTTCGACGGCGCCCACTACAACGTCGCCGATGCACGCGTGGTGCCGCGACCGCAACGACGAATTCCCATCATGATCGGTGGCAGCGGCGAGAAGAAAACGCTGCGGATGGTCGCCGAGTTCGCCGACATGTGCAACATCGGTGGCACCGCCGCGGTCGTTGCCAAGAAGCTGGCGATCCTCGACGAGCACTGCGCCGCGGCCGGCCGAGATCCGGCGGACGTGAAACGAACCGCGATGGTCAGCCTGTTCGTCTGTCCAAATGAGACCGAACGAGATTCCCTGCGCCAACTTGTCGGCTACGACACCGCCAGCGATGTGCGTGACCGAATGATCGTCGCCACCGCTGACGAAGCGACCCAGGACCTGGCCGCGATCGTGGCCGCGGGAGTCGACGAGGTGATCGTCAACTTGCCGCTGATCAAATCGGTCGACGCCATCCACGCCGCCTCAGACGTGCTGAAGGCAGCAACCAAGTAACTGGTCCGCGGGGCCACCACTGCGGGATCACGGTATCGATGTGGCAATGCGCAGGGCTGTTTCGAGATCGACGTCTGCTTCGATCCGGTAGACGTGATCGCCGCGCTGCCACAGCAACGTGTTGGTGGCCAATCGCAGCGTGTCCTGTTGGATCTGATCGCCGAAGTCGAACAACAACTGGTGCGGCGATCCTTCGATCCAGTAGCCCACATCTCCATTGACATCAACTGATCGAACCGTGGACGTGGTTCCGAGTGTCTTCTGGAAGAAGCCGGCCTCGATGTGGGCTGGCATCACCGACACGACCGCGCCTGCACCGATCACGGTTGACTGCGGCACCAGTGCCGACGGTGAATAGACCAGCACGATCTGACCGGTCGCAGGCGGCTGAACGACATGGACAGAGTGAGGATCTCCGAGGAGTGCCGGCGTCGGGTCGGGAAGGCCCGTCGCTGATCTGGCCCGCTCGATCGACACAGATGACCCAAGGCCCAGGTCGGGAACACCAATTGTCGTCGGCTCGACGACGACAGACCCGCCGGGCGCCTTCGGGGCGGTTTGACTTGTCGTCGACCCACTGGTTGTGGGCGGCACCGTGACACCTGGTTCGATGCGCACACTGTCGAACCCCAGCCATCTGGCCACGGCGTGGCGCGGACCGGGCAGCACCACGAGCGCAACAACGACGAGCGCGACGAGGGCACCCGTTAAGCGCGGGACGCGACCGATCGCCGGATGACGCTGTGGTTCGCCGATCCGGCGAACCACGTCGCGCGCCATCCAGTCGCCGTTGGGAATCTCCAACCGGCCGGCGAGCTCGCCGAGTGAACGCTCGAGGTCGATCATCGTTGCTCCATTTCGGTCCGCAGCTTGGCGAGGGCACGGGCAGTTCTCGACTTCACCGTGCCGACCGCAACACCGACGGCGGCAGCTGTCTCGACCTCCGATAGTCCTGCGAAGTACCGATAGGCGAGCACTTGTCGATCGCGCGGCCCGATACGACCGAGGGCCAGTGCCAATCCGCGGGCGTCTTCAGCATCGAGGGCGCTGCTTTCCGGATCCGGCGCGGCCGCAACAACCCATGAGCCGTAGCGTTCGTCGCGCCGGCGTCGCCGATCACGACCGCGCAGGTGGTTCTTGGCCTCGTTGGCGACGATCCGCAGCATCCACGACCGCACCATCGTCAGGTCCGTCAGCTTGGGCAGCGATCGGTGGGCTTTCACAAATGCCTCCTGGGCAATGTCGGCAGCGTCGTCGACCGATCCGGTGATCACCGCAGCCAGCCGCAACGCTGCCTGCTGATACCGCCCCACGAGCGCGCCGAAGGCGGCGTTGTCGCCTGCGCGAGCGCGAGCGACGAGATCGGTGTCGGATGGTTCTGATTGTTGGGTGGTCATGGTCGACTGGTTGCTCGTCTTGACACCTGCGGTGTCTGCGAGGTTCCACATGCCACAATCGGGACACTATGCGCCGGGCCCTCATCGTGATCGCCGTGATGGTGCTCAGTTCCTGCCACGTCAATGCCACCGTCGACATATCGATGGGAGCCGATGGAAGCGGCCGCATCACCGTGTCTGCGGTGGCCGACGCCGACGTGGTCAGCAAAGCGCCTGGACTCGCCGACGACTTGCAGTTCGACGATGCCAAGGCGGCCGGGTGGACAGTCACGCCACCGACCAGCACCGCCGGTGGCGGGCTGCAGATCGAGCTGACGCATCCGTTCGCCAACCCCGAGGAAGCCACAGCCTTGCTGCAATCGATCAACGGCCCCGGCGGGCCGCTGCACAACGTGACGCTGAGTCGCGTGGTGCGTGACGTGGGCACGACCGTGTCGTTGGCCGGGTCGCTGCGGATCGACGGCATGGCGGCTTTCGCGGATCCCGACGTCCTCGCCGCCGTTGGGGCAACCCCGTACGCCGAGGAGGTCGTCGCCTCCGGCCAGGGTCCGACGCAGGCGGTCACTGTGACGGTGCGCGCATCCGTGCCGGGCAGGATCACGTCGGCGACGGGCACGGTCGCCGACGGAAAGGCCTCGTGGATCGTGCCGCTGGACGGGTCGCAGCTCGACCTCACCACAAACGGGGTCGACGATCACGCCACCGCCAAGATCTGGGGAATCGCCTCGACGGCAGCATTGATCGCGCTCGTTGCCTGGTGCGTGATCGCCGCGGCGTTCATCGTCTGGGTTGTGCAGCAACGAAAGCGTCGCGCTCATCGCCACAACCCAAGGGCCGTGTAACACCCCTTCTCTAGGGTGCTTGCTATGTCGAAACTTCGTCTCGTCTATCGCTGCAGCGCGTGCGCCACGGCCTATCCACAATGGGCCGGTCGCTGCCCGTCGTGCGAAGCCTGGAACTCGATGGTCGAAGATGTCGAGGGAGCCGAGCCCGATATCGCCGCGATCATGGCTGCAACGTCGGGCGCCATTGCGATGCCCATCGCCGAGATCGACGCCTTGATCGGCGGTCCGCAGTCGACGGGAATCGACGAACTCGATCGGGTGCTCGGCGGTGGTCTTGTGCCAGGTTCCGTCACGTTGTTGGGCGGCGAGCCAGGTATCGGCAAGAGCACCCTGCTGTTGCAATTGGCCGCGACCTGGCCGACTCGCACCCTGTATGTCAGCGGTGAGGAGAGTGTCCAACAGGTTCGGCTGCGCGCCGAACGTCTCGGGGCGATCGGCCCACATCTGTGGTTGCTCGCCGAGACATCGCTCCCCCACGTACTCGCTTCGCTCGACACCGCCCAACCGCACCTCGTCATCATCGACAGCATCCAATCGGTCGCAGACCCCGATCTCGGCTCCGCACCCGGCAGCGTCGTGCAGGTTCGCGGCTGCACCCATCGCCTGGTTGCCGAGGCCAAGCGCCGGGGCATCCCGATGGTGCTCGTCGGCCACGTGACCAAAGACGGTGGGCTCGCCGGGCCACGGGTGCTCGAACACATCGTCGACACCGTGCTCAGCTTCGAAGGTGATCGGCATCACGCGCTGCGTCTGCTGCGCGCCGTCAAACACCGCTTCGGTTCGACCAACGAGTTGGGTGTTTTCGAAATGGTCGAACGTGGCCTGGTAGGCGTACCCGACGCCAGCAGTTTGTTCCTCACCGATCGGCGCACAGGTGTCGCCGGGTCGGCAGTGACACCGACACTCGAGGGCCATCGACCGTTGCTCGTCGAGGTCCAGGCGTTGACCAACAAGGTCAACTCCGGCGTGCCGCCGCGGCGCAGTGCCCAAGGCCTCGACCCTGGCCGGCTGGCGCTGCTGCTCGCGGTGCTCGAACGACGGGCCAGATTGCCGATGGGTCAGCACGAGGTGTTCGCGTCGGCGGTGGGCGGCGTTCGCCTGACCGAGCCCGGCAGTGATCTGCCGATGTGCCTCGCCATCGTCAGCGCGTTGGCCGACCATCCACTTCCACCCGATGTCATCTCATTCGGCGAGGTCGGCCTGGCTGGCGAGTTGCGCCAGGTTGCGCACGCTTCCCGTCGACTGGCCGAGGCAGCGCGGCTTGGG
>JAENVT010000357.1 GCA_016650435.1 Ilumatobacteraceae bacterium | reverse complement strand
GAACAAGACCGCATCCCTCTCCAGGGCGAGATCCCCAGCCCGGAGGACCCGCCAAGCGGTTGCGTGTTCCATCCACGATGCCACCGGTTCATCGAGGGTGTCTGCGACGTGGCCGAGCCGCCGATGCTCGATGCCGGCAATGGGCACTTCATTCGTTGTGTGATCCCAGCAGAAACGCTCGTCGAGCTGCAGTCCAAGGAACATCAGACCCAGGCAGACCAAACCCAGGCAGACCGGTGATCAACGCCGGAGGCGATGCGGATACGTCGGCCCGTCATCGCACCGGTGGTGGGCGATCAGCGCGGATGGCGGCACGAACCGGCGAAGGTGCCCGGCCGCACGCGCCCGCGTTCATCCGTCGCGATATTCCACCGTACGAGCTGTTGGGTGAAGAAGGCCTTGCCCTGATCGAGGAGAACGCCGATCGAATCCTGGCTGATGTGGGGATCGAGATTCGTGACGACCCCGAGTCATTGCAGCTGTTCAAGGATGCCGGGGCGACGATCGACGGCATCACTGTTCATTTCGATGCGGGACACGTGCAGGCGCTGTGCGCGACTGCGCCACGCCAGTTCACGCAATTGGCTCGCAACCCGGCGAAGTCGGTGGAGATCGGCGGCAACAACGTCGTGCTGGCGCCGACGTACGGTTCGCCGTTCGTGCGCGATCTGGCAGGCGGCCGGCGCTACGGCACGCTGGTCGACTTCCAGAACTTCGTCAAGCTCACCTACGACACGCCATGGCTGCATCACAGCGGTGGCACTGTCTGCGAGCCGGTCGATGTGCCGGTCAACAAGCGCCACCTCGACATGGTGTATTCGCATCTGCGCTATAGCGACAAGGCGTTCATGGGCTCGGTCACACATCCTTCGCGAGCCGCCGATTCGATCGAGATGGCTCGCATCGTGTTCGGTACCGATGTTGTCGACAACAACTGCGTGATCATGGGCAACGTCAACGTCAATTCCCCGCTGGTGTGGGATGCGACCATGACCGGAGCCCTCAAGACGTATGCAGCCGCCAATCAAGCACCAGTTGTCGTCCCGTTCATTCTGGGCGGGGCGATGGGCCCGGTCACCACAGCTGGAGCGGTTGCCCAGGCTCATGCCGAGACACTGGTCGGTGTGGCTCTCGGCCAGCTGGTCCGGCGCGGTTCGCCGGCGATCTACGGCAACTTCCTGTCGTCGATGAACCTGCACAGCGGCAGCCCCACCTTTGGCACACCGGAGCCTGCGCTCGGTTCTCTCGTCGTCGGCCAGTTGGCGCGCCGGGTCGGTCTCCCATTGCGCTGCTCGGGCGCGTTCACCTCTTCGAAGGTCGCCGATGGTCAGGCCATGGGTGAATCGGCGGTGTCGATGCTGTCCGCGCTTCTGTGCGGCGCAAACTTCATCCTCCATTCCGCCGGTTGGCTCGAGGGCGGATTGGCGATGGGCTACGAGAAGTTCATGATGGACCTCGATCTATGCGGCGCAGCGCACACGTACCTGAAGGGCTTCGACCTGTCGCCCGATCAGTTCGCGCTCGACGGCTTCGCCGAGATCGGGCCCGGCAAGCACTTCTTCTCCGCACAACACACGCTGCGCCACTACGAGACTGCTTTCTACGAGCCCGCTCTCAGTGACTCGTCGTCGTTCGAACAGTGGCGCGACGCCGGCGAACGCAGCAGCGAGGATCGGGCCGCTGTGCTGTGTCGTGAGGCGCTCCAGAACTACGTTGCACCTCCGATCGACGATGCCGTCGACGCCGCGTTGCTCGAGTTCGTCGATCAGCGCAAAGCTTCGATGCCGGACCAGTGGTACTGATCAGAAGGAAGGGCGCATGAGCCTGGCCATAGACATCCCGAGTCGTCTCGCCGCCATCGACCGGCGCAAGCTGCGACTCGACCGGCTTGCCCGGATTCGCGCCGAGCTGGTCGCCCACGACTACGGCGCGGCGCTGCTGAGTGACCCCATCAACATTCGCTACGCCACTGACACGCACACCTTCAACGTGTGGACTCTGCATGCCCCAGGTCGCTACGTGTTCGTGCCGGTCGACGGCCCGGTGGTGCTGTTCGAATTCGGAACCTGCGTGTACCAGCAAACAGACCTCGACTCTGTCGACGAGGTGCGCAAGGCTGTGCCGTGGTTCTATTTCTTGGCGGGTCCGCGCACTCAGGAGAAGGCCGAACTGTGGTCTCGCGACATCATCGATCTGATGCGCCAGTACGGCGGTGCCGATCAACGGCTGGCTGTCGACCGCTGCGAGCCGTGGGGCGCACGACACCTCACCGACGCTGGCATCCAGTTGTTCGACGCCCAGGAGCCACTCGAGTTGGCGCGCATGATCAAGACGCCAGAGGAGATCATGGCGATGCAACTTTCGATGGACGTGTGCGATGTCGGCGTCGATCGCATCCGCCAGGCGCTGCAACCAGGGCTCACCGAGAACGAGCTGTGGAGCATCCTTCACCAGACCAACATCGCCCACGACGGCGAGTGGATCGAGTGCTGCTTGCTGACCTCTGGTCAACGCACGAACCCGTGGTTCCAAGAGGCGACCAACAAGGTGATCGAGCCGGGTGATCTTGTCGCCTTCGACACCGACATGGTCGGACCCATGGGCTACCTGGCCGACATCTCGCGCACCCTGGTGTGTCCCGGCAAGTCGCCGACGGCCGAGCAGCGCAAGCTCTACGACATCGCCCAGGAACAGATCCTGACCAACATCGAGCTGATCAGGCCCGGCCTGTCGTTCAAAGAGTTCGGTGAGAAGTGCTGGCAGGTCCCCGACGAATATGTGCCGAATCGGTACATGATGATGATCCACGGAGCAGGGATGGTCGACGAGTTCCCGACGGTGGCCTACGCCGCCGACTATGCCGATTGGGGTTACGACGGCGACTTCGTCGAGAACATGGTCGTCTGCGTCGAGAGCTACATCGGTGCAGTCGGCGGCCACCAGGGCGTCAAGCTCGAACAAGAGGTTTTGATCACGTCGGCTGGCGCCGTGCCGCTTTCACGCGACCCCATCATCGACGCACTCTGTTGACTGATTGAGTCTCAAGCCTTCGTAAGGAAGGCCGATGCGGCCAGAACCAACCTGCAGGCGAACAGTTCGGCCAGGATCCCCAAGGGTCTTGGTGTCACCCGGTCGAACGCCGCTCGAGTCAAGGTCGTCTTGATCTGAGTAGCGAGCGGATCGCGCACGTTGGCCAGTGCGAGAAGCGCTTTCTGGGTCTTGACGAATTGCGAGTCGTCGGTGGCCGAGCCACTGGCCAGGGCGGCCGACTCGGCGAGGAGCGTGTTCGTCGCGAACTCGCCCACACCAGCGTTGAGCTGCTTGTAGCACGCTCCGAGAGCCAGTGTTCCGCTCAAGGCGCGTGGGACTCGACTGAGAACCTCGGTGATGACTCGGCCGTCCGTCTGATAGTCGTCTTTCAGACCGACCAGATGGAGCATCGTCGGGCGGATGTCGGGCTGATCGGCCCACGTACCCGTGCCGCTGAACTGGGGTACGGTGCTGTTCCCGCTCGGATCGCGTACCGCGGCGCCGCCCAGCGGGCCGGGCCCGTCGAGGCCACGTTGCGCCACGCCAGGTCCGACGAAGCCGTTCCAGGTGATGTCGATGTTCGGGCTGTAGTAACCGTGATCCCACGCAAACCGGGAGAAGATGCTGACGCACGGAACGGTGCAGTTCTGCGGGCCCTGGCTGAAGAAGTAGTCACCCTTCGGGAAAACCGAGAACGTCGGTGTGCGCAGCGGATCCGCTGTCTCGACGTGCAGGATGCGCTGTTCGATCTTGCCGGCCTGATAGTTGACAATTCGTTCGCCCGTGGTGCCGCTGTAGGGATTGTCGGCTGTGATGTGGGCGATGTCTCGTTCCAGCTGCCGCACCGCAGGGTCGGACGGGCCGGGTTGATTGCGCACGTACACCGACGCTCCTTGCGGCTCGACGTCGAACGGAGTGGTGTTGCCGAACTGCGTGGCGACGAGTCCGGGCAGGTTGGCGCTCAGTTCACCGATCGTCCCGGCGGGGTACGAGCACGGGTTGGGTATTGAACCGTCGCATCCGGCGGGCGTCGGAGCGGTGGCGGCTGACCGGTTCGGGGTGCCGCCGGCGAAGTGGTCGTTCTCCTCGGAGTTGATGATGAAAAGCGTGTTGTCGGGCGTGATGCCAGCCGCTGCGAGACGATCGAAGAAGATCGCAAACGCGTCGTCGTACGCCTTGGCGTTGTTGACGTAGCAGATGTCGCCAGGGCCGAGGGCGAACCCGACGTTGGCCCCCGCGGTCCCGCAGCCGGACGTCCCGGGCTTGCGCTCGTGGAGGTCGGAGATGTAGCCGTAGGTGACCGGAATGCCGGCTTCCTGCATGTCGGCGATGTAGGCCAGGCTCTCGTTGGCGAGCGGGTTGAAGCCAGGAAAGCCTGGCTGATTGGCGAACCCGTTGAAGATCTCGTGACCGTCGAGGGCGACGAGGTTGCCGGCCGCGTTGGTGACTGCGTAGCCGTTGTGGGTCAGGTCGGGCGTTCCCGCGCCGAGCTGAGGCGCGACGTACCGATGCCCGAACAGTGCCTGGAAGCCGGTGTACCCGCCCGGCTCGTCGGATAGGACATCGGCGACGGCGCTGGGCGAAGGTGCGGTTTGTCCGTACTTCAGCGCTTGCGCGTCCTCGCACAGCTGATCGCCTTGCGCGCAGTGGATCGCGACACCGACGTAGTCCGCCGTCTCCGGGTCCTTGAACGAGCTCGGATCGGCGGCCAACTGCTGTGTCTCGGGAGAGCCGGCGCCGAACACGGTCGGGATGTCTAGTCCGACGTTCTCCAAAACCATGTTGGCGGTCGAGAAGTTGCCGACTGAGCAGCCGGCGCGAGTGAACGGCACCCATGGTGCTGGCGTCACTTTGTTGGGCGCGTTGTTCGCCGCCGGAACCGTCGGTGCATACACCATCGACGGCGACGCGTCGAAGGCACTCGCCGTCCGCGTTTGCGAGTTGTAGACGGGCGAAGTCCAGTACACGAAGGAGCCGTCCGGCTCGGTGGTGCCATCCGGGTGGTACGTCTTGTAGCTGTTGCTCACGGCCATGCCGTGACGGTCGCCGTACAGGCCGGTGTAGATCGACAGGCTGTCCTGCGCGGTATGCGCGATCAAGCCGGTGTGCATGTTGCTCATCAACGTGCCGTTCTGCTCGAGGAAGTCGAGCAAGTGCGGCATCAACTCGAGATCCGAG
>JAENVT010000356.1 GCA_016650435.1 Ilumatobacteraceae bacterium | reverse complement strand
GCTGCTTCCCATACCGGCCGCCCGTCCCGTTGGCCCGGCAGGTAGTAGAGCAGCGGATGTTGGTTTCTGATACTCACGTCTTCTCAATGAGCCATACGGACTACGCGATACCGTTTCGCTCATGACGACGCCCTCGTTCCCACAACCGCTCGGGGGCAATGAGATGCCCCGGTTCGGTGGAATTGCCACGTTCATGCGACTGCCCGGCAACAGCCAACCCGAAGAGCTCGATGCTGCGGTGGTCGGTGTGCCGTTCGACATCGGCACCTCGAATCGGCCCGGCGCACGTTTCGGTCCACGCGGCATTCGCAACGAATCGGTGCTGCTGCGTCCATACAACATGGCTACCCGCGCCGCTCCGTTCGACAGTTTGCGCATCGACGACCTCGGCGATGTCGCCACCAACCCATACAACGTCCTCGACTCTGTTGACCGGATCCAAAATCACTACGACTCGTTGCTCGACCATGGTCTGGTGACGGCAACGATGGGCGGTGACCACACGATCGTGCTGCCGATCTTGCGGTCGATGGCCAAACGGCACGGCCCGGTCGGGCTGGTGCACGTCGACGCGCACACCGACATCAACGACACGATGTTCGGCGAGCGCATCGCCCATGGCACGCCGTTCCGACGCGCCGTCGAGGAGGGATTGCTCGATTGCAATCGCGTCGCCCAGATCGGTGTGCGCGGCACGGGCTACCAGGCCGACGATTTCGACTGGTCACGCGAACAAGGTTTCCGAGTCGTCCAGGTCGAGGAGTGTTGGCATCGCAGCCTTGATCCGTTGATGGCAGAAGTCCGCACGCAACTCGGCGAGGGTCCGGTGTATCTCAGCTTCGACATCGATGGCCTCGATCCGTCATTCGCGCCAGGCACCGGCACACCCGAGATCGGCGGCCTCACGATCTGGCAGGGCGTCGAGATCATTCGTGGGTGCCGCGGCATGCAGGTCGTCGGCTGCGACGTGGTCGAGATCGCACCCATCTACGACGTATCGGGCATGACCGCGCTGGTCGGCGCCAACCTGCTCTACGAGATGCTGTGCGTGTTGCCGGGAGTCGAATACCGCTAGACCTGGGGTTACCGATCCGAGAGGCACCAGTCCGTTGGGGGCGGAGGACCCTCCCGGAACCCCGCCCCCAAGGGATTTGGGGGTAACGGCGAGTCAGGGTCGCCGTATGCGCAGCTCGCGGGCCGGGCATATCAGCTAGAGCCACCGAACGCTGTCGGTGATACGTCGCCGCCGACTCGGTCCGCTCAGCCCAGACGGACGGTGAGACGGCTCCATGCGCCGACATAGATGCGGTCGCCGTCGTTCAGTGGCGTCGGTACGCCTGCTTCGACCGCCTCCGTGTCCGCGGCGGGATCAGTGCCGGCTGGCACTAGATATGTACCGTTGGTCGACGACAGGTCGATCACCGAGAGGCCGTCGCCATCGCGCACCAATTGGGCGTGCCGACGCGACACACCTGTGTCGCCTTCCAGTGCAACCTCCGGATGGATGTCGCGCGATTGGCTCGACCGGCCGATCAATGAAGTGTGCTGAGTGAGCGCGACGGTCGACGACGACGACGGCGGACAGGGTTGATCGGCCAGGGAGCCCTTCAACCCATACCAGACCGGATCGACCTCGACGACCACGACCCATTTCACGCTCGAGTCCGGCGTCGACAGAGGTTCCGCCGGTGCCTCGATAGTTGCGGGTTTGGGCGGTGCCTGACCCGTGGTGAAGTCGTAGCCGCACTGCTCGCAGAAGAGGTTGCCAGAATCGTTCGACAAGCCGCAGTTCGGACAATCGATCATCGATCCAGATGTAGGTGAGGAAGGCGAGGGTGATGAAGGCGAAGGCGATGAAGGCGAGGGCGAGGCCGGCGCAGCCGCACGCTCCACGGGCGCGGGCGCGGCCTCCGGCGAGCCGCCGATCGGCGCGCCGCACGTGTCACACCATTCGGGGTCAGCGCTCTGATGACCGTTCGGACACGTGTAGGTGGTCACGGCTCGCGACGAATCCTCGTGGTCTTGGTGCTGCGCGTGTCGAGCGCCATCTCGTCGGTGCGCTCGATGTTGCTCTTCAATCGAACCGTGCCGGCTTCGGCATCGACGACATCGACCACCTTGGACAGCAATCGGGTTGTGTCTTCGTTACCGCTCTCGTGGGCGATCTTGGCCGCCTCACCCAGCAACACGGTCGCGGTGCGATCGTCACCCGCAGCCTTCGCGGCCAACCCCTTCTGGATGGCATCGGCCAGCTGTGCCTGGCCGGTGTAGTGCGCAACCGCGGGATCGATGCGCGTGGTCAAGTTGGCGTCGGCACTCCACGTCGCCTTCACCAAGCTCTTCGCCACCACCTCATCGTTGATCACGACCTCGACTCGCGCGGCGAGACGTTCGTTGCCCAGCGGAGCGACGGGTACGCGCACGGCCACGTGATAGTCGCGGCTTTCGTCGCTCCATGCTCCCGTTGGAAACTCTCGTACCAACGGTGTGACTTGCACAGCTTTGGCCGTGAGATCCTCGACCGTCGGGGCGACTTGGCGCACGAACAAGACCTCGCTGCCTTGCGGGACCCAGACCCGCAACCTCGCATCGGCGACGCCCCGGCTCATCGATGTTCGCATCATCGCCTCGAAGTCGGCCTCGAGATCGTCCGGCTTGGCAATGATGTCGACCGTGCCGAGCAGCGCGTCGGCGATGGTGCGCAGTTCGTCGACGACCCAATCCGAGCCGATGCCTCGGCAGTCGCATTGAAACTGACCCTGAGCGACAGCGAGCGCTTGGGGCAGTGCGCTGGCGGGTTCGCCCTCAATGTGACCGTCGGTCAGCAGGATCGCGTGACGCTGTGCGGTCTGCACTTGCGAGAACAGTTCGGTCGCTGCGGAGATCCACGCGCCGATCGCCGTTGCTCCGCCGGCGCGCAGGGCATCGATCATGTGCGTGGCCTCACGCCGGGTCACGTCGGTCATCTTGGCCATGCCCGGATGCGAGGGATACACCATCTGGGCGACGCTGTGACCACTGATGACGGCGAACCAGGTTCCATCGACGATCTCACCCAAGGCAACCTTCGCGGCCCGCCGCGCAGCAACGATCTTCGACGACGGCATGTCCATCGAACCCGACGTGTCGACGATGATGATCTCGGCGGCCTCACCACTTCCCGACTGTCCGGCAGTGCCCGCATTGGTGCACGTCACTGACACCACGGCGTGCACGTCGGTGGCTCCTTCTGCAAGGAACTCGTTTTGAAAGACCTCTGCCTTGAAATCAGCCACGTGACTTCCCTTCTGGTTCCAAGCGTAGCGATGGGTCACAGCGAGCCAGGGCGGCGGTGATGTTGTCGTGGCCGCCTGCTGCATTGGCCCAATCGACGAGCGCCCCGGCCAACGGCACCGGATCGCCGCCCTTGGTGGCACTCAAATCCGAGAGCAGCGTTTGCATCTCGTCGAGTGCCGACGCGTAGTTCCACAGACCATCGCTGCACACCAGGAGCCAGCCGGGACCATCGATCGATTGTGAGGCGATCTCCGGACTGTGATCGACAGAATCAGCGCCAAGCCAACGAGTGATCGTGTGAAATGCCGGGTCCGCTTCTGCCTCAGCCGGCGACTTCCCCGACGCGAGGAGTTCGGTGCCCAGCGAGTGGTCGACGGTCAGTTGCCGCGCCGCGCCCGCGTCGGGCAGCCAATAGGCGCGTGAGTCGCCGCACCACGCCACGGTGATCAGCGAATCGGCAACGACTGCGGCCACGTATGTGCATGACGGAGCCTCGTCAGGATCGCCGAGCGTGTGGGCAACACCCACGGCTGCACCATTGGCATCAGTCGTGGCCGCCAGCAGCGCATCCGTCCAGTAACTGACTTCGGCGGCGACGCTCTTTGCGGCAGCCTTCGTCGGCG
>JAENVT010000355.1 GCA_016650435.1 Ilumatobacteraceae bacterium | reverse complement strand
CAGGGTGATTCGTTCTACGATGGGGGCATGACCAGCAACACTGCCACCACGTGGCCGGACGGAGCCGTCAACTTCACCCGGATGGCCGACGGAACCCGTGACGAGTACCAGTACCTGCACGGCCTCGAACGCGAATACATCTCCCACCTTCCTGAGCGCTTGATCGAGGCCCTACGCCGTCTCGACGAAGGCCTGGAGGGCTACAAGGTCAGCCGCTACCAGCATTCGTTGCAGACGGCTACCAGGGCCATGCGCGATGGCGCCGACATCGAGATGATCGTCGCCGCGTTGGTGCATGACATTGGTGATGACCTGGCGCCGGAGAACCACTCCCAGGTTGCCGCGTCCATCATCAGGCCCTATGTGCGGCCGGAGGTGACGTGGGTAGTCAACATGCACGGTGTCTTCCAGTACAAGTACTACGGCCACCACATCGATCTCGACCCCGATCAGCGCGACGCGTATCGAGATCACCGGTGGTTCGACAGCTGTGCCAACTTCTGCGAGCGCTGGGATCAGGAATCGTTCGATCCCGACTATCCCACGGAGCCGATCGAAACCTTCGAGCCGATGATCCGCGAGGTCTTCAGCCGCCAGCCGTTCGACCCGGCCATCGTGGGCGAGGTCGACGCGCCGCAGTCGGCAGCCGTCTAGGGGATCACTCGCCGGACGGAGGTGAGGATGCCCTTCGGCGGGATCGGTGCGAGGCGCACCACATCGCCGGTCTTCGGCGCGTGGATCCAGTGTGTCGCATCGACGGCTATCCCGACGTGGGTGATCTCGGGCCCGCCGTGGGTTTTCATGAAGACCAGGTCACCGGCCTTGATCGGTTCGCTCCAGATGTCGACGGCCCTACCGTAGGAGGCCTGCGAAGCGGCGTGATGAACCATCTGGATGCCGATCTGGGCGAACGCAGTCTTCACCAGCCCGGAGCAATCGAAGGTGGCGGGCCCTGCCGTGAAGAAGCGATAGGGTTTGCCGAGTTGAGCGTAGGCATAGGCGACGACAACGCCTGCGGGGCCGGCACTCGATTGAACCACTGGCGTGCTGGTGGACGCCGGTGCAACCGCGCCAGCCGGCATGGCCAATGTCGCGCCGGGAAGAATCAGACTGTTGGCCTTCAACTTGTTGACGGCGAGCAGGTCGGGGAGCTGGACCTTGTACTTCGCGGCGATGCCCGCCAGGAAGTCGCCGAACTTCACCGTGTAGGTCAAGCCGGACGCCGCTTTCGCCGCGACCGCCGGTGCGGTTGGCGGCGCGACAGCGTCGGCTGGCAGTGCTAACTGACTACCGGGGTTGATCACGCTCTTGATCGTCATCTTGTTGACGGCGAGCAGGTCGGCGAGGGTGACCTTGTACATCGTTGCGATTCCCATGAGGAAATCGCCCGACTTGACGGTGTGCACCAACGCCCCGGCCGCGGGTGTTGCCCGCGCCGAGATCGGTGCCGCTGTCGTCGCGCCGGCGGGCACCAGCAGCTTGTCGCCGGGCACGATGAGGCTTGTCTTCGTCAGGTCGTTGAGGGCCAGGAGATCGGTGAGTGCGATACCGACCTTCGCAGCGATCCCGGCGAGGAAATCACCGTTCTTGACGACGTACACGCCGGGCGTTGCGGCTGAGCCGCCGGCCGCAGAGGTGGTTGCAGGCAGGGTCAGGGTGCTGAGCGTGATGGCCGAAAGGGCGGCAGCCAGCAGCGCTCGATGAATCCGAGACATGCCAATCTTTCGGCAACACGCGCGAGGATCTTTACGATTTCTTGACAATTCGCAAAACTTACCCCGGCTGAGCACCCGGATTCATGCACCTCAGCTGTCGCGGGGTGCCCGCCCAGTCAGGAACTCGATCGATCTGGCCACGTTGGCAGCCACAAATCGTTCCAATCGGGGCGAGTCCAGCAGGCGGGCTGCAGCCTGCAACGGCAGCATCGAGTCGCTCCTGGTTGCCTCGCGCGCCGCTGCCCTGCCCGTCTTGATGCCGTGGGCATAGACGATGACCGATCGGGACGGCCGAGGGCGAGCGTGACGGCTAGGGCTGCAATGCGCCCAGTCCAGCGCCCATCACGTCGACGAAGTTGTCGTGGTAGAAGGCTCGGCGAGTCTCGGCCGATGTGTTCGCGAGGCTGGCCTCGAACCGCTCGATCGGGCGACGCCCGCCTTCGACGTGTGGGTAGTCCGACGAGAACATGCAGACCTCCGGGCCGGCCTCCTCGATGATCCACCCGACATCCTCGGTGGGATATGGGGTGAAGCGGATCTGGCGACGCACGTAGTCACGCGGCCGCATCGACAGGTTTCGCAGTCGCTCCTCGTGCCGCACGAACGCATCGAACGCAGCTTCCATCTGGCGCATCCACGACGGCACCCAGATCGCGCCCTGCTCGATGACGCCGACTCGGAGATGGGGGAAGCGTTCGAAGACTCCGTCGAAGATCATCGTTGCCAGCGTCTGTGCGGGTGGGCCTGGGATGCCCATGTAGTCGATCGATCGGAAGTTCTCGTCGCCGCCGTGGAAATCGGGCGGAACGGGCAGCCCATTGCGGAAGTAGTTCGGATCGATCAGTTCGCCCGTGCCGCCCACATGGAACACGATCGGGATGCGAGCTTCGCTGGCTACCGACCACACCGAGTCGAGCGCGACGTGGCTCGGTGAGTGTGCCGGAGGACATCCGGATGCGACCAGGAGCGCGGCGGCACCGAGTGCGATCGCCTCAGCGGCCAACTCGGCGGCGCGATCGAGGTCGACCAATGGCACGTAGAGGCTCGGCAGCAGCCGGCCGTCAGCGGAGCAGAACTCGATCATCGCCCGGTTGTGGGCGCGCGCAGCACCCACCGCCAGTTCGACATCGCCGGAGTGCTCCCAGTCGCGCAGGCGACGGTTGTGGAACGTGTTGAAGATCAGCTGGCTGGCAAAACCGAGCAGGTCGAGGGCGCGACCGCGGTCTTCGGCGATGAAGCCACCCGTGGCGGCGAAGTTCTTGCGGGCCATGATCTCGGCGGCTTCGCTGTCGAGGTACTCGGCGGAACGGTGCCGGGCGACGAGTCGATCGAACGCCTCGTCGACGTCGCGCAACTGTTCGTCGGGGTCGCCGGTTTGTTTCAATTCGTTGCCACCCGAGTACGTCAGCGCCGGGATTCGATCGCGAATCGATGGATCGGCGTGGTCGCGGAGCCAGTTGGGAGTCTCCATGACGTGCGCGTCGGCGTCGTGCACCACGAGGCCGGTGGAGTTGTACGGCATCACATCAGTGTTG
>JAENVT010000354.1 GCA_016650435.1 Ilumatobacteraceae bacterium | reverse complement strand
TAGTGGCTGAAGTGCACGTCGCGGACTTCGAAGCCGGCACGCTCGCGGCTGAGGCCACCTGGCCCCAACGCCGATAAACGACGACGGTGGGTCAGACCCGAAAGCGGGTTGACCTGGTCCATGAACTGCGACAGCTGCGAAGTCCCGAAGAACTCCTTGATTGCGGCGACGACCGGGCGGATGTTGACCAGCGTCGTCGGGGTGATGGCCTCGACGTCTTGGGTGGTCATGCGCTCGCGGACAACTCGCTCCATACGGCTGAGGCCGATGCGCACCTGGTTCTGGATCAGTTCGCCGACGCTGCGGATGCGGCGGTTGGCGAAGTGGTCCTGGTCGTCGAGTCGGTAGCCGGGCTCCTGTTTGACGAGGTGGAGCATGTAGCTAACGGCAGCGACGATCTCGTTGGGACGCAACACGTCGGTGTCGTCAGGGTCGCTGTTCATGCTGCGCTTGGTCGGGTCGTCGCCTTCGCTGCGGAAGTACGCGCCGAGCTCGCGGGTGCCCTTGCCGAACAGTTCGTCGAGCTTGGTAACTTCGCCCCCTAGTTTGCGGTCGAGCTTGTACCGGCCAACGCGGCTGAGGTCGTAGCGACGGTTCTCGAAGAATGCGTTGCGGAAGTACGCGCGTGCCGACTCGACCGTCGGTGGTTCGCCCGGGCGTGCTCGCTTGTAGATCTCGACCAACGCTTCGTTCTGGGTGGGGGCAACGTGCTTTTCCTTTTCCCACTGACCTTCGAGGAAGTCGAACTGGGCGACGAAGCGCTCGAGGAAACCGGGAGCGTGCTCTTCGTCATATCCACATGCCCGGAGAAGCGTGAAGATGCCCATGCGACGCTTGCGGGCGACGCGGGTGCCGGCGGTGACGTCCTTGCCAGGCTTGTGCTCGACGTCGAACTCCAACCACTCGCCGCGATACGGATGCACCGTGCCCTTGACGAGCTGATGCTTGCTGAGGTTACGGAGGCGGAATCGCTCCCCCGGTTCGAAGATGACGCCGGGGCTGCGAACGAGCTGCGACACGACGACGCGCTCCGTGCCGTTGATGATGAAGGTGCCCTTCTCGGTCATCATCGGGAAGTCGCCCATGAAGACGGTCTGCTCTTTGATCTCGCCGGTGTTGCGGTTCATGAATCGAGCGCGCACGAAGATCGGCGCGCTGTACGTCATGTCTTTCTCTTTGCACTCGTCGACCGAGAACTTCGGCGGTGGCCGAAGGTCTTCGTCGTCGGGTTCGAACTCGAGCTCGAGCTGCAGGGCTTCGCTGAAGTCCTTGATCGGCGAGATGTCGCGGAACGTCTCGGCGAGGCCCTCGTTCAAGAACCATTCAAAACTCTCGCGTTGCACTGCGATCAGATCCGGCAGCTCCAACGGTTCAGACAGGTTGGCGAACGAATAACGCTCGCGGGACGTGGATCGAGAAGCCACAATTACTCCTTGGCAGCAGGCGGTGAGACGGCGAACAGCAGATCTGGGGCGCGCAAGGTCAAGTGGGCATAGCGATAGCAAGAGACAAGACGCACGGCAACGTTCGATACTATCCCCGGCACACGGCAACGTCAACCGCAGCTGGCACTTGCCAGACGGTTTTCGTGAGGGCGAACGGTAAGCCCGAAACCCGTTCGTGTCAAGGACCTACATCGAAGTCGCAGGTCACAGCGGTCGGTGGTCACCTGACCGCGCTCCAGATTGGCAGCCCAGATTGGCAGCAGGGTGGCGGCAGTTGACCGATTGAATGTAACCCGTGACCGTTGCAAGCATGTCAGAGCAGAGCGCCACCACCACTGAGGCTGGTCGCCGATTCCCGAACGACTTCCTCTGGGGCTCGGCGACGTCGTCGTACCAGATCGAAGGCGCCGTCGACGCCGACGGGCGCGGCGAGAGCATCTGGGATCGGTTCTGCACCGTTCCAGGGGCGATCTCGGATGGCTCCAGTGGTGCCGACGCCTGCGATCACTATCACCGGTTCGGCGAAGACATCGCCATGATGCAGCGGCTCAACCTCAACGCCTACCGCTTCTCGATCGCGTGGCCCCGAGTCCTGCCGAACGGCCGCGGCCAGGTCAATTCGCGTGGTCTCGACTTCTACGACCGACTCGTCGATGGGCTTCTGGCCGCCGGCATACAGCCCCTCCCAACGCTGTACCACTGGGATCTCCCGCAGGTGTTGGAGGACGAAGGTGGGTGGCCCGTGAGGGCGACGGCCGAGGCGTTCGCCGACTACGCCGAAGTCGTCGTGACACGTCTTGGTGATCGAGTCACCAACTGGATGACCCTCAACGAGCCGTTCGTCTCCGCCAACCACGGCTACCTCACCGGAGAACACGCGCCTGGGCGTCGGTCGCTCGGTGATGCGCTGGCTACGAGCCACCACCTTCTCCTCGGCCATGGCATGGCGACGCAGCGAATTCGCGCGGCATCGCCAGGCGCACGGGTCGGCATCGTGCTGAACTTCACCCCGGTCACACCGATCGGCTCTTCGCCTGCCGCGCTCGACCGTCAGAAGCTCGTCAACGACTTCGAGAACAGGTGGTACGTCGACCCGATCGGCGGCCGCGGCTATCCCCAGTACACCGTTGATCGGCTCGGCTGGACGCAGCGAGAAGTCCGAGACGGCGACATGGAGTTGATCGCCCAACCGGTCGACATGCTCGGCGTCAACTTCTACACCCGTCAGATGGTCGGCGCGTTCGCCGGCGAGCGCGAGGATCGTGGCGCAGAGACGGCCATGGGATGGGAGGTCCACCCGTCCGCACTGGGCGACCTGCTGCGCGGGCTGCACGAGGTGCACCATTTCCCGCGATATCTCATCACCGAGAACGGCGCGGCGATGCCCGATATGGAGGTTGTCGACGGACGCGTCATCGACGACGACCGTCTCGAGTACTTCGCCGCCCACCTCGGGCAGGTGCATCAAGCGATGGAAGACGGCGTTCCGATCGACGGTTACTTCGCCTGGTCGCTGCTCGACAACTTCGAATGGGGCCACGGGTACGGGCCGAAGTTCGGCCTCGTGGCGGTCGACATGCAGACCCAACACCGCACGCCCAAGCGCAGCGCCCTGTGGTATGCCGAGGTCGCCAAATCCGGCGAGATCCAACCCAACAACCAGCCCTAGTGGAGCGTCTCACGCCCACCTGGATGCATTGAACCACTCCACTCGCCTCCGGCGCACATTGCCTCCAGCGCGTTTACGTTCGTACGATGTGGGATGGCCGATGATGGTGCCGCAGAGCCCGAAACCGGGCTAGCTCATCGCAACGAACCCCACACCGGCTCCCTCTCGGCACGGCTGAACTGGCTCCGAGCCGGCGTCCTGGGCGCCAACGATGGCATCGTCTCGACCGGCGCCTTGGTCGTCGGCGTAGCCGCCGCGTCTTCCAGTTCCACTGCGATCGCCACGGCCGGCGTGGCCGGGTTGGTCGCCGGCGCAGTGTCGATGGCGCTTGGAGAGTACGTCTCCGTCAGCACTCAACGCGACACCGAGAAGGCGCTAGTCGCCGAAGAGCGCCACGAGCTGGAGCGTATGCCGAAGGCAGAGCTGCGTGAGCTGATCGGTCTCCTGGAGCAACGCGGGCTCAGCCCCACGACCTCGCGCACAGTTGCGGCGGAGCTCACCGAGCACGACGCGCTGGCTGCTCACCTGGCGCTGGAACTCGGCATCGACCGCGAAGCACTGCCCAATCCGTGGGCCGCCGCCGTCTCGTCGGCCATCTCCTACACCGTCGGAGCGCTTCTCCCGCTTCTCGCTATCGTCCTGCCGCCGGCATCGGCGAGGATCGCGGTGGCCTTCGCCGCTGTGATGCTCGCATTGGCGCTGACGGGCGCGGTCAGCGCCCACCTCGGAGGGTCACCAAAACCGCCAGCAATGCTGCGCCTCGTCGCCGGTGGAGCCCTGGCCATGATCGCCACCTACGGCGTCGGCGAGCTGGTCGGCAGAGTCGTGACCTGACGGGGAATGGC
>JAENVT010000353.1 GCA_016650435.1 Ilumatobacteraceae bacterium | reverse complement strand
GCCGACGCGAAGCAGCGGATCGCGATGGTCGCGTTCGCGCATCTGCCCGCGGAAGGGTCGGTGCTGCTCGACGCTGGGTCGACAACGTCGAGACTCGCGGACATCTTTCCCTCGGATCGGTCGCTGCTCGTGTTCACGAACACACTGCCGATCGCCCTGACCCTGCTGGGCCGCCCGAACCTCACCGTGCACACGATCGGCGGTCGGCTTCGCGGGCCGACGTCGGCGGAGGTCGGGCCGTGGGCGGACCGAACGCTGCGCGAGCTGAACGTCGATGTCGCGTTCCTCGGCACGAACGGGATCTCCCTCGACCGCGGCCTGACCACGCCCGATCCAGCAGAGGCGTCGACCAAGCAGCTCATGTTGTCGGCGGCACGGAGGCGCATCCTGCTGGCTGACCACAGCAAGGTGGGGCTCGTCAGCCTGTGCAAGCACGGCGAGCTTCGCGACATCGACCTGCTCATCACCGACTCGGGCCTACCCGACGACCAGCGGGCTGCGCTCTCAGCCGCCGGACTCGCCATCGAGTGCGCATGATTGTCACTGTTACGCCGAATCCGAGCGTCGACTTGACCTTGGAGATTCCTACCCTCGTTCGAGGCACCGTGCATCGCATCACGGGCCAGCATCAGGAACCCAGCGGCAAGGGTGTCAACGTCACTCGGGCTCTGACCAACAACGATGTCGCTTCGCTGGCGGTGCTGGTCATCGGCGGACCTGAGGGCGCCGAGCTCGAACGGTTGTTGCAAGCCGAGGGGGTCGCCTACGTCACGGTGCGGATCGCCGATTCCGTGCGCGTGAACATATCGCTGACCGAAGCAGACGGCACGGCCACCAAGATCAACGCGATCGGCCCGATGCTGGCCGAGTCGGAAGCAGACGAGCTGCTGACTGCGGCTGCCGCAGCTGGCGAAGGCGCCGACTGGGCGCTGGGGTCGGGAAGCCTTCCCCGCGGCGTCGGCGTCGACTTCTACGCCCGACTGGGGACCGCTGTGCGCGCACGCGGGGCGCGCTTCGCTCTCGACAGCAGCGGGCCCGCTTTGGTGGCGGGGTTGGCGGCGCGACCAGCGGTGATCAAGCCAAATCTCGAAGAGCTGTCGGAGGCGGTCGGCCGGCCCCTCGCGACTGTCGGTGATGCCGTCGCGGCGGCGCGCGGGCTGATGACGTTGGGCGCCCAATCGGTTGTGGTCAGCCTCGGCCGCGACGGTGCTTTGTTGGTGGACAGCCTGGGCGTCATGCACGCCTCCGCTTCCGTCACTAATCCCAAGAGCACCGTCGGTGCCGGTGATGCGCTGCTCGCGGGCTACCTCGCCGGGTCCCTCTCGCACGAAGGGGACCGAGCGGGCGCGCTTCGGGAGGCCGTCGCGTGGGGCTCGGCTGCCGTACGAGTGGAGGGCAGCCACGTCCCTGTCATCACTGACGCTGACAGGGCTGCGGTGCGCTTCGACATTGAGCCGGACCCGCAACACCCATTGACGCACTAGCGACACATCGTTAGCCACTGAGTGCATCGACCGTTGCTCGCGCGCCCCGATCGTGCAGGAAAGCGAGAGCCGCGCGGTAGGCCGCAACAAACCGCGGTTGGTCACCGAGATCGCCGAAGACATCACCGACGGCCAACAATGCCTCTGGATCAGTGCGCTGCTGCGCAGCTCGTTGCACAAGAACCGGCTTGCGCCTGTCAACGATCTCGATCGGCTCACCCTGCTCGTCCACGCCTTCCAGATACCGCGCCCAGGCAGCAACGGCAGTCACCGACACAGAGATGTCGCCGCCGTATTCGAGTTGGTGTCGAACGACGGGCAAGACGAACTTCGGGATTCGGTCGGAGCCGTCTACGCAGTTGCGCGCCAGGCTGTCGCCTACATGCGGGTTCGCAAACCTGTCGAGAAGTGTCTGGCGATAGCCCTCGAGATCGATGCCAGGCACACCAGGCAGGGTGGGTGTCGCCTCTCCCGTCATGTATCGCATCAGCATCTTGCGGAAAGCGGAGTCCTGAGCTACCTCGTGGACGAAGCGGTAGCCGACCAGGTAGCCGAGATAGCTGACGACCTGGTGGCTGGCATTGAGCAGTCGCAGCTTCATGAGCTCGTATGGCTCGACGTCGGCGACGAACTGAACGCCGGCGTCCTCCAGGGGTGGGCGGCCGCCGTCAACGAAGCGATCTTCAAGCACCCATTGAGCGAACGGTTCCGCCACAACGGGCCACGCATCCTGGATGTCGAAGCGCTCGGCCAACTCGCGGAGATCATCGTCGGTGGTGACTGGCGTGATCCTGTCCACCATCGAGTTGGGGAACTCGACGTTGTCGTCCATCCACCTCGCCAGCTCCGCGTTCTTGAGCCGGGCGAAGCCGGTGAAGCTGCGCCGGGCAACATCACCGTTGCCGGGCATGTTGTCGCACGAGACGATCGTTAAGCCGGGCGCCCCAGCAGCGCGGCGCCGGTCCAGGGCTTCGCCGACCAGACCGAAAACTGATGCTGGAACTGCTCCAGGAGCGAGGTCGGCGGCGACGTCGGTGTTGACGTCGAACTCCCCGGTGGAGTCGCTGACGAGGTAGCCGCCTTCGGTGATGGTCAAGGACACGATGCGCGTCCTGGGGTCGGTCAACTTTGCGATTGTCGGCTCGGGATCCCCAGGCGCGTAGAGATAGCGGCATATGGAGCCGATGACTCGAGCCGACACGTCGCCATCGGTTCCTTTCAACACGAGCGTGTACAAGCAATCCTGCTCGTCGAGAGCCTGCTGCATCCGGCGATCTGATGGCAACGACCCGACACCGCAGATTCCCCAGCCGGCCGCGCTCCCCTGATTGAGCAGCTGGTCGACGTACATTGCCTCGTGGGAGCGATGGAACCCACCAACCCCGAAGTGCACGATCCCCTGAGCCAGGTCGCTGCGGTCGTAGCGGGGGATGGCCACATCGGGGTGGAGGGAACTCAGGGTCCGATTGTTCAATTTGTTCAATGGCGGCATGTGTGGATCTCCCGGATAGCTAAAGAGAACGGATCGGCGATGTCCGGGACGGACAGCAGAGATTCGAGCAGGACGCGTCTTCCTGCATCCTCATCGCTGTCGCATCATAGGCGGATGACTACATCAGGAGCGACCATGCGGCGGGTCATCGTCTCGGCAGACCATGTGGCGGCGGTGCAACAAGTCGACGTACCAAATCCCATGGCTGGCGAAGCCCTGGTTCAGATGTCGGCGGCGGGCGTGTGCGGGTCGGACACGCACGCGTTACACGGCCAGCACCCGTTCATCCAGCTGCCCTATGCACCCGGCCATGAGGTGATCGGAACGGTCCGCGCCATCGCTGAAGGAGTGACAGAGGTAGCCATCCGCGAGCGTGTTGTTGTCGAGCCGACGCTGCCGTGCTGGAGCTGCAAGCAGTGTCGCGCTGGTCGGGAGAACCTTTGCGAGAACCTCATGTTCTTCGGGTGCGCGTATCCACAAGGTGGGATGGCTGATTTCTTCACGATCCCCGCCAACCGGCTGCATGTCATTCCCGATGGACTTGATGACCGTCAGGCCATTTTGATTGAGCCGTTGTCCACCCCGGTGCATGCGGTGCGCCTCGCGGGCCCCCTGTATGGCAAGTCCGTCGCGATCCTCGGCGCTGGAACGATCGGACTCTTGGTCCTCGTGTCGGCGATGCACCATGGAGCTGCACGAGTCGTCGTGACGGACATGCTCGAGAGCAAGAGGCAGAGAGCCCTCGACCTGGGTGCGCACGCCGTCGTCAATGCAGATCGTGAGGACGTGGTGTCGGCGGTGCGTGACGCTCTCGGGGAGAGCGCTGACGTCGTATTCGACTGCGTGGCCATCCAGAAAACGGTCAACCAGGCCGTGGCGATGGCCCTCAAAGCAGGCACGGTCGTCATTGTCGGCGTACCCACGGCTGACGTCAGTGTTCCCTTGCCAATGATCCAGGATCAGCAAGTGCGCATCCAGGGCAGTGCAACGTACTTGCCGGAGGACTTTCAGGAAGCCATCGCGCTGATCCTGGCCGACAAGGTTCGCCCGCGCGACTTCATCACAGCCAGTTATGCGCTTGATGACGTGGCCGAAGCCTTCGCTGCCTCAGTTAGTGGCGAACACATAAAGGTCATCGTCACGGCGTCGTGATCATCACGGTTTTCGTGCCCGGTTTTACAGCCTGTTCGCATTCTGTGCACGGTCTTGGTGATCGGGAGTGGTGACGACCCGGTGCGATCGCGGGACTACGGAAAGTTGTTTTCCACAAAGGGTTTTGTGGTTCTTTGGGCGAATGGTTTTGTCGGACCCCTTGGTTAGCGTGTTCGCATGTCATCGACGATCTCGCCCGGGATGCACCCGGTGCTCAGCGCGTTGCGGGTCATCGATGCCGGGTTGGACGAGTTGGCCGAGGGGAACCTGTGG
>JAENVT010000352.1 GCA_016650435.1 Ilumatobacteraceae bacterium | reverse complement strand
TCCCGTCAGGCTGCACAATTCGGCCAGGCAGTAGAACCCCTGGCAGCGTCCGGCCAACGCCCGCGTTCGCCGACGCAGCCCGTCGAAATCCACTGCCGGAACCGCGGCGACGCACGCCGCGGTGATCTCGCCGACGGTCACCCGCTCGCAGTGGCAGACGATCTGGCCACCCAGCTGGTACGGCCGTTCATCGGCCTCGCCAAGCGGCGTCATCCGGATCGAGTTGACGGTGTCTTTGCGCGAAGCGACAAGTCCGCACTCGAGCAGCCGCGTCAGGGCTTCCTCTGCGAGCGCCATCGACGACGTCAGCCCGGTCGACCGAATGCCACCGAGGCACACATAGCGAAGATCGTGGTGATGGCTGATCTGGTAGTCGCTGTGCTCGGTGGCTGCACGTAGCCCGGCGTATACCGACGTCACCTCCTCGTCGATCAGCTGAGGCAGAATTCGCCGGCCCTTCTCGAGCAAGCTGTCGATACCCGCGCGGGTCGAGCCGGTCGCGGTCTTGTCGTCGACATCATCGGCAGTCGGGCCCAGCATCACATTTCCGAACACCGTTGGAGCGACAAGCACGCCCTTGCTCTGCGATGTCGGCACGGGGAGCACAGTCCCGTTGAGCAACGGTCGGGATAACTTGTCGAACACGATCAATTCACCGCGTCGCGGTCGGATCGTGAATCCGTCGAGACCGAGACCGCGATGAAGTTCGTCGCCGCGCAGCCCAGCCGCATTGACGAGGTATCGGGTGCGAATGCACTCCCCGCGCGTTGTGGCGATCGTCGTGATGTCGCCATTGACTTCGCACGTGGCCACGTCGTGGTTCACGAGGATGACGGCACCATTAGCCATCGCCTCGTACGCAAATGCCAGTGGCGTCGACCACGGGTCGATGATGTGCTCGTCGGGAACGATCATCCCTGCAATCGCGCCAGTCCCGAGATGGGGCTCGCTCTCGTATATGGCATCGCGATCGATGACCTCGGTGCGCGTGTACCCGTTAGCGGCGGCCTTCGCAGCGAGCTTCGGAAGTGACGCTGCTTGCTCGTCGTCCCATGCCACCAAGACCGCGCCAACCTCTTCGATCGAGATGCCAACAGACGGCGCGTATTCGCGTAACAACGCGTAGCCGCGGGCGACCAATCGAGCCTCGAGCGAGCCTGGGGTTGCGTCGAAACCGGTGTGGAGGATCGCGGTGTTGGCCTTGCTCGTGCCCGCGCCGATGTCGGGCCCGGCCTCGAGAACCGCTACGTCGAGATCGTGATGCGACAGCAATCGTGCGACCGCACAGCCGACCACGCCACCACCGACAACGACAACGTCGTACACCGGGCCCTCGCGGTCGGTGGCGCTCACAAGTCCATCGTCGCGGTGGCGACTCGCTGCCACGCGGCCAATCGTTCGGCGGCCTCGTCGGCTCCGATCCGCGGCTCCACAACGAGATCTGGGTGCCAGTCGTCTCCGCTGAGCTGGGCCTGTGAGACCGGGTTGGTGCCCAGATCGGCGAAGGCGGCCACGCCGAGGGCGGTGGCGTGGGGCGAGGGGTACACCTCGACCGGAGCCTGCAGCAGGTCGGCTTGGATCTGCAGCAGCAGTGTGCTGCGGGTCAGCCCGCCGTCGACGCGCAGACGAGTCAGCGGAGAGCCCAGATCGCGCCCGGCGGCCTGGGCAAGCAGCGCCACCTGTGCGGCAATTCCCTCGATCGCGGCGCGCACGAGATGACCGCGTTCTGTACCGAGCGTGAGTCCAGTGAAGGCTGCCTTGGCCTTCGGTTTCCAGTACGGCGCAGCGAGACCAGCGAGCGCCGGCACGAAAGTGACCCCGCCCGATGTGTCGACGGTTGCGCCAAGCCGATCGAGGTCGGCAGGCTCCGACATCACACCCATCTCGATCAGCCATTTCACCGCCGCGCCGACTGTGTACACCTGGCCATCGAGGCAATAGGTGATCGTGTCTTCGATCTGCCATGCCGGGCAACCGACAAGGCCGTTGCTCGATCGGGTCGGTTTGCCACCGGTGCACGCCAGCATGAACGCCCCGGTGCCGTACGTGCACTTCGCCTCGCCGGCTGCACGACAGTGCTCGGCGAACAAGGCGGCCTGCTGGTCGACACACGTCCCAGTGACGGGCACCGAGTCGCCGAACAATGAACTCTCACCCAGCAATTCAGCGTTGCCTACCACTGAGGCAAGGCTGGCGATATCGATACCGAAGATCTCGCAGGCACGCTCGCTCCATGCGCCGGAGTCAAGGTCGAGCAGCAGCGATCGGCCCGCCGTCGATATGTCGGTCGCGAACGCGCCACACAGGCGGTGCAGCATCCACGTATCGGTCGTGGTGATCGTCGGGCTGTCGCCCAGTTGTTCGCGCAGCCACACCACCTTGGGAGCGACGAAATACGGATCGAGCTCCAACCCAGTGTGTTCGGCGAGAAAATCGCCGTGCTCGCGCAGGCGATCGCACACCACCTCGGAGCGGCGATCCTGCCAGACAATTGCCGGACCGGTTGGCGCACCGGTCGACCGATCCCAGGCCATCACCGTCTCGCCCTGATTGGCCAGACCGATCGCGCTGAGGTGTGGGTGCCCGGCTGACGCCAACGCCTCGTCGCCGGCAGCGATCACGCTGGCCCACAGCTCCTCGGGATCGAGTTCGACAGCCCCAGTCGAATCCGCCCGAATCTGTATCGAGGCCTCGGCTATCGCCAGCACCGAGCCGTCGTCGGCGACAACCACGGCCTTCGTGGCCGAGGTGCCCTGATCGATCGCCAACACGGTCACGGCGGCGACACTATTACGGCACCGTGTCGGGCCCTCTACAGTCGTGGCTGATGGCGTTCTCAGGTTTTCCCGAGGAAGCGACCCGGTTCTACGAAGGCCTGATCGCCGAGAACAACAGAACGTATTGGCTGGCCAACAAGCCGGTGTTCGAGACTGCCATTCGGGCGCCGATGCTCGCACTGCTCGACGAACTCGCCGATCATGGTCCGTTTCACGTCTTTCGGCCGAACAAGGATGTGCGCTTTTCGAAGGACAAGACGCCCTACAAGGATCACATCGCGGCGTATGGCGAGTCAGAGGGCGGAGCCGGGTTCTATGTTCAGTTTTCAGCGACGGGCATGATCGCCGGTTCCGGCTACTACCACATGGCCGCTGATCAACTTGATCGATTCCGTGCAGCGCTCGACAGCGATGCCGTGGGCGGTGAGATCGCCGCGATCACCGAACGTCTGGGACGGGAGGGATTGGAGTTCTCAGCGATCGGATCGTTGAAGACCGCACCACGCGGCTACCCGAGGGATCATCCGCGGATCGACTTGCTGCGACTGAAGGGTCTCGTCGGTACGCGACGATGGAAGCCGGCGAAGTGGATGCAGACGAAGGCCGTCGTGCAGCGAGTGCGCGACACATGGGATGCCGCAACGCCGATGAGCGACTGGCTCGACGCCCATGTCGGTCCATCGACAATTCCACCCGACGAAGACGAGATCGGCCGCTTCGGCCCGCTCTAGCGGTCAATGCTGCATGAGTTCGCGTGGAAGGCCGGTGTTCGTTCATCCGCGACCCTCCGTCAACTCCTCGATCAAGGCGATTGGTTCGACACGCCAGCCGAACCGGCGAATAGCGTCGACTGCCGACGTTCCGCCAGTGAGGTCGTGGGCGAGAACCTGGAGGGCCTTCCAGAGAGCCCAGCCTCGGGCACGATCCCAAGTGTCGTCGTCGAGCGCAACCGCCGACTTGAACGCGTTGCGCTCCGTCGGATCCAAGAACGTCCAGGCGACGACGAGATCACATGCAGGATCACCGACTGCGCAACAACCGAAGTCGATGACCGCAACGAGTTCACCGCTGCGAACGATCAAGTTCGACGGCGCCATGTCGCCGTGAACCCAAACCGGCTGCTGCTGCCAACGACTCCCGAGTGCGTCATGCCATGTTCTCGCGACTGCGTCTCCGTCGATCCGGCCGGCGAGGGTGTGCATCGCCTCGCGGGTCTCCTCGTCGTACACGTGGAGCGGGCCACCTCGAAAGAAGCTGTGGGGACCAGCGAGCGGGCCATCCCTGGCCTCGACTCGGTGCAAGGCGCGGAGAAACTCTCCGAGACGCTGAGCAACCCGATGTCGGTCCGCGGACGCCGTTGCCATTGGCTCACCGTCGATCCATCGCCGAATCGACCACGGCCGAGGGAACTCCTCGGTAGCAGCACCGATCGCGACCGGTTCGGGGATCGCAAGCGGCAGTTGTCGAGCGAGCATCGGCAACCAGCGGTGCTCCTTCTCGACCTGAGGGGTGTATGAATCACCGTTCGGTAGCCGGACGCTGAGGTGTTCGCCAAGTCGATACGTCGTGTTATCCCAGCCATCAAGCGCGACAGGTTCGATCGGCAGCGAATTCCACTCGGGAAACTGCGAGGCGACGAGTCGCCGTACGACCTCGAGTGGAACCCGTCTCAGCACGATGCCGATGTTGGCAGTCAGCGAGCGATAGGACGATTGGAATTATTGGGCGCCAAGTGGGTGAGATAGATGGGTACCGCCAGAGACCCAACGAACGCCGCGGGTCGCAGTTCGGCTCTTCCTCGCCGACGTCGATCGTTTCGGTGAGGACACAAACCGGCAGCACGTTCCGGCGCTCACGAGACCTGCCGACCTGCTCTCGGAGAGCGCGAGATCAGGCAGTTATGCCACGCGTGCCGGGACGACGTCGCGGCCAGGCTTGCGCACGCCTAGCCGTCGATCGGACCGTCTAAGGCGCTGCCTCGAGGGCACCCTCACCTTTGAGCGCTTCGTGCGCGGCCTGGAACGCTTGCCGACCCGCTGGGGTGCCACAGTAAACGGTCGCGTGTAGCAGCACCTCTTGGATCTCAGCGACTGAGACCCCCGTCGAGAGCGCGCCCTTGACGTAGATGCCGAGTTCTTGCGGACGGCCAAGGGCCGTCAGGATCGCAAGGTTCAGCATGCTTCGTGTCTTCCTGTCCAGACCTGGTCGGCTCCATGCGTAGCCCCAAGCCCACTCCGTCAGGAGGCGCTGAAAGCCCATCATGAACTCGTCGGTGCCGGCGAGGTTTGCGTCGACGTAGTCGGTGCCGAGGACCTCTCGTCGGATCTTCAATCCGCGTTCGAACTGTTCGCTCTCTGCCATGTGCTGTCTCCTCTGGCCAGTCGTTGGACTCCTGTCGCTCAAGATCATCCATCGCGGCACACGCCTGTGCACGCGATGCTTCCCGGGTCACAGCGGCGGCGAATGCGATCGTGGATGGTGACTGCGTGGCACGAGTGCGGCCGTGGAAGGCGCGATCTGGGGCACTTGCTCAGTGTCTACTCCACCCAGTTCCTCTCACGATGCTGCCGAGCTCAGCTCGGTGTGACGAACCGGCAGGTCGGACCGCTCGCGGTGACCACTCGTCGATCGAGCGTGTAGAGCGGCGACCGCGTTGCTTCGGCCATTGCTACAAACGCTGCGTCATAAATTGTCAGGTTGTCGCGGAGTTCCCAACAGCGCGTGGCAACGGCGTGGTACGGCCAGTACTCAATGGTCAAGAGTGCCAGGTCGCGATGCGCAGTCGTTGCCTGGCGCGGTTCGATGAGCCCGGCCGCAGCGTGTCGGCGAATGATGTTCGCCCCTTCGAACGCCGCGATCGAAGGGGCACCAAGCTGATGTCCGGCGACCGCATCCGCGGCCCACGTACCGAAGTCAGAATCGGCGAGCAGGGCCGCAACGAGGACGGTGGAGTCGACGATGATCATCGGCGATCTTCGTCGCGAGCCGTCAGGATTTGCTCGACCGTTGGTCCGGAACCGGCGAGCCGGTCTCTCGCTCTGGCGATCAGTTCGGCATTGTTGGGGCGCTTGCTGAGTTCAATGAGCTCGTGCAACATGAACTCCTGCAGCGACCAGCCGTTGGCGGCGGCCCGTGAAGCGAGTTCATTGCGTACCTGGTCAGGAACATTGCGAATGGTGATTGCTACCGACATGCCTGCACTCTAGCATCACTAGCTGCGCTCTGCATGCATCTGTAAAAATGTATTGGCTAAGGCACCGGAATCCACACGAGCGCGAGCTGCGTCACCTTGACGTCGGTGCGTTCCAGGCCAACCTGCAACGCGGTGATGTTCTTTGCCGTCGTCATCCACTTGGCATCGATGTCGGTGACCTCTTGGGTCAGTTCGGTCTCGAGGTCTTCGAGTTGCTGATGCAACCCTTCGAGTTTGTTCTCGGCAGCGTCGAGACGATCGCCTGCCGCGGCCGTGCGGGTACGCCGACCGGCGGCGCTGCCGGCTTTTCCGAGCATCGAACCGAGCAGACCTCCGCGACTACGACGTCCTCCGAGAAGACCGCCGAGGATCGAGCCCGCCGTCGACAACATCTCCTCGCTGCGCCGGCCCTTGCGTTGAGTATCGAGGACCTGCGCCCGGTCTTCGGCGGCCTGGATCTGGGTCTGTAGCCGCGTCACCTTGTCGGCGTATTTGCCGCGCAGCGCAGCGGTTTCCTCGTCGGCCAGATCGTTGGCCGCTGTGAGGCAGCGGGCTGTGAAGTCGGCATCGCTCTCGCCCGGACGGCCGAACAACTTCAAGTCACGATTGGCGTGCAGATCGACGGTTCGCGATCTCACCAAGCTGTCGATGAGGTCGCGCTCGACGCGAGTCCAGAAGGTCTTGTCCTTCACCGCAACGTTTGGCAATCGGTAGACGCATGGCACGGGTGCCTCGGGCCGCAGGTCGCGATCGTCGTAGTCGACGGCGATCGATCGTGTCGGGTCGACGGGCTCGGTCAATGGGAAGATCACCGCCTCGTATTCCTCGTCGTGCACAAGGTCCGCCTTGTCGTCGTCGTACCGCAGTGCGACGCGCCCGACGATCGACGCCTCGTACCGCGCTCCACGCGCGTCACCGCCGACCGTGCCGAGCCATGGCGACGAAATGTCTGCCCACCTCACCATCACCCCAGAAGCGATCTTGGGCAGGACGTTGGTCTCGTCGGGTCCAATACTGGTGGCGGGACTGGCCTCCGCTTCGCTTCGGCTGCTCCCTCCTGTGCTCGCTGCGCCTGGCGGCGCGACGCTCGCCTCGCCTGCATCGGCGCCAGCGCTCGGGGTCTTGGGTCCCGCCTCCGCAACGCTCCCCGGCACCTTCTTCTGGTCGGTCATCAGTAACGCGATTTGGTCTCTGGTGAGGG
>JAENVT010000351.1 GCA_016650435.1 Ilumatobacteraceae bacterium | reverse complement strand
TTCACCAGCACGTCGACGACGCCGTTGGTCTCGTCGAGAATGCGCGCAAAACCGGCGCGCACCGACTCGTCGGAGGCCACGTCGAGCTCCACCAGGTTGACCTCGACGCCGGCATCGGCCGACATCGATTGCAGCTTGCTCGCCTTGTCAACGCTGCGAACGGTGCCGTAGACAGCGTGACCCTGCTGGGCGAGGTGGATGGCTGTGGCGCGGCCGATGCCGCTGTTGGCGCCGGTGACAACGGAGATGGTCATCCGGCAATGGTAAGTCGATGCAGCTACGCGGCTTCCAGGGGAGCGAACTCTTCGAACCACACCGCGTCCTTGTCGCAGGCGATGGCCAGGCTCTGAACTCGCTCGCGATCGACGATCAAGATGTCGAGCAGCAGCAGGCCTTGCAGCATGTGGATGCGGCGTAGCTCGAAGTAGCCGATCTGATCTTTCTTGTCGGGCTGCGCCAACGGGACGTGATCGGCGACGCAGATCATCATCGTCTGCGAGAACGGCACCTCGAGGCCGGGCCCGTCGCACCACCCGACGAACAACCCCAGCTCTGTGGGTGGGTCGGCGAACATCGCCGTCACCTGGCGGCGCTCGTCGAGCAGCACCATCACTTCTTTGTCGACCAGCATGTCGAGCACACTGGTAGCCAGGTTGGCGGCGTCTGCAAACTCGGCGACGACAAGTGGCTCGTCTGGACTGGGCAGCCACACGTAGCAGGGCTGATCGCCGAAGCGGATGTCGATGACGTGCCTGCGGCTACGCAGGCGAGGGCGGCGGAACGGCATGGATCCTCCCGAACGAAGGTTGAGTTGTGTCGGGGGAAGCCGTTCTAGCGGACCCTATCGGCGGTGCCAGCGCGTTGCCACCCGACTTCCAAGTTCCAGCAACGGCCATGCGGCAACAATGAACGCAGTCGCCATTCCGTACGCCCACGTAGCGGTTCGGGGGAGCTCGAAGGCGCTGCGCGTCCACGGTGTCACGAACATCAGCGCGAAGAGCGCCACCATCGTGATCACCAGGCCGGCACGCAGTCTGTTGAGCGGCCGGGCGACGCGGTAGAGGTTCATCAGGGCCACCGCGCCGGCCACTAGCACTGCCACGGTACGGGCGTGATCGTCGTCGATCGAGGTGTCGAGTTGGGCGATGGCGAACACGCTCATGGTGACGACGGCGATGACGACGCCGGCAGGCACCGCCCTGCCGAGCACTCGTCGCAGGAAGCCTTCGCTGACCCTGTCGTGGTTCGGCTCGAGGGCGAGGAAGAACGCGGGTACGCCGATGGTGAACCAACTGAGGATCGACAGGTGGATCGGCCGAAGGGGATAGGCCACCGCGACCACTCCCGTGATCACCGACAGCACGACGCTGTAGGCGGTCTTGGCCAAGAAGAGGCTGGCAACCCGCTCGATGTTGTTGATGACGCGGCGGCCCTCGGCGACGACCGACGGCATTGCCGAGAAGTTCGAGTCCATCAGCACCAGCTGGGCGACGCCTCGAGTCGCTTCACTGCCGCTGGCCATTGCCACACCGCAGTTTGCGTCCTTCAACGCGAGTACATCGTTGACACCGTCGCCGGTCATCGCGACTATGTGGCCCCGTGACTGGAGCGCCAGGACCATCGATCGCTTCTGATGCGGTGTGACCCGGCCGAACACTGTGCTGGCCTCGACGGCCTCGGTGAACTCCTCGGTGCCCTCTGACGGCATCGTTGTCGCGTCGACGTTCTTGTCCCACCCGGCGAGGCCGGCACGTCGGGCGACCGCGCCAACGGTGACGTTGTTGTCGCCGCTGATCACCTTGACGATGACGCCTTCGTCTTCGAAGTACTTCAGCGTCGCTGGAGCGTCGGCCCGCACGACGTCCTCGAGCAACACCAGCGCCACCGGGGTGGCGGCAGGAAGCCTGGCATCGGCGCCGTCGCTGAACGATCCTTCGGCCTTCGCCAGGATCAGGACTCGTTGTCCCTGATGCGCATGCTCTTCAACGCTGGCTTTCAGATCGCCCGTGTAGCCCGAGCCCATCACGTTCTCCGGTGCGCCGAGGATCCAGCTGCCGTTGTCGGTGAAGGTCATGGCGCTCCACTTGCGCGCCGACGAGAATGGCACGCGGCCGGTCGCGGTCCAGGTCGTCGCTTCCGTGTACGCGTTCTGTAGCGCTCGGGTGGTCGCATTCGGGTCGGGATCGAGTTGGGCGAGCGCGGCAAGTGCAAGGTCGATCTGGGCTCGGTCGTCGGTGGCGGTGGGGTGCACGTCGGCGAGCGCCAAGCTCCCTTCGGTGATGGTGCCGGTCTTGTCGACGCACAGCACGTCGACGCGAGCGAGTACTTCGATTGCCGGCAGTTCTTGCACGAGGCAACGCTTGCTCGCCAGGCGTACGACGCCGACGGCGAACGCGACGCTGGTCAGCAGCACGAGACCCTCCGGCACCATGCCGACAAGGCCGGCAACGGTGCCGATGATCGACTCTTGCCAGCCCACGTGACGGCGCAAGAACTGACTGCTGGCCAGCAGCAGACCGACCGGGATGATGAGGTAACCGACCCAGGTGACGATCCGGTTCACGTCGTTGCGAAGTGGCGAGTTGACCAGCGTGAAGCGGCGCGCTTCCTCGGCAAGTTTCGCGGCGTAGTTCTCGGCGCCAACCTTCGTCACCACCATTCGCCCCGTACCGGCAACCACGACGCTGCCGCTCATGGCTTCGTCGCCGTTTTCTTTGACGACTGGGTCGGCTTCGCCGGTCAGCAACGACTCGTCGATCTCCAGATTTTCGTGGGTCAGGATCACACCGTCGGCGACGACCTGTGCGCCGGTGCGCAACTCGACGATGTCGTCGATGACCAACTCGTGTGTCTGCAGTTCGACGACCTTGCCGTCGCGCACGACGTGTGCGCGTGGCGCGTTGACGACGCGCAGTTGGTCGAGCACCTTCTTGGCGCGCAGCTCCTGGACGACACCGATCACGCTGTTGGCGACGATGACACCGGCGAACAATGCATCCTTCGGCGAGCCGGCGGCGATCACGAGCGCGGCCAATATCGCGACGATGAAGTTGATTGGCGCGAACACGTTGCCGCGCACGATCTGGCCGACGCTGCGAGTTGGCGCGTCCGGCACCATGTTCGTCAGACCTTTGCTGATCCGGTCGGCCACTTCGGCACTGGTGAGACCGGTGGCGGGATCGGTATGGGTCTCGGTCACGGCAGTGAAGCTAGCTGTCTCGACGGTTTCGCAGCCCGGGTAGCGTTTCGACGTGGCGATCACCGACGAGAAGTACGTGCTGCTGACCACGTTCCGCAAGAACGGTGAGGGCGTCGGTACACCGGTGTGGATCGTCGCCCTGCCTGACGGAACCGGAGGTTTCACCACCGAGATCGACTCGGGAAAGGTCAAGCGCGTTCGCAACAATCCCTCGGTCACACTGCAGCCGTGCAACCTGCGCGGCAAGGTGACGGCGGACTCGGAGATGGTGACTGCGACGGCCGATGTGTTGTTGGGTGCAGACGCCCGGGCGGTGACCAAGGCGGTGCGCCGAAAGTATCGGGTAGCGATCTTGTTGCTCGACGTCGGCACCCTGTTTCGCAGGTTGCTCCGCCGCCCAGAAGCCGAAGAGTGCGCCATCCGCCTTCGCTTCGAGTGATCAGTCGCTAGCGACTTGGCTCTGCGCAACGGCGATTCGAGAATAGGCATACCAAGCCGGTCGAAGTAGTCACTGTCGCTCATTCGTCGCTGCGCGTTCATGCCGCCAGAGCTCTTGGTGGGCCGGTGGTCATTCGGGTGCCGTCGGGTTTGGTGATGGTCAGGTTGCGGGCCGGGTCGAGGGTGTATTGCCAGCCGCCTTCGTGGGCGAGGTGGTGGTGTTTGTGGCATAGCGGGAGCAGGTTGGCGATGTCGGTCGGTCCGCCGTTGCGGAAGTATTTGAGGTGGTGGATGACGATGTAGTCCCAGGCGACGCAGCAGCCGGGTACGGCGCATCCTTTGTACATTGCGCGGAGTGCTCGTCGTTGTTCGCGGTTGGCGAGGCGGGTGGTTTGTTGGAGGTCGAGGTGGACGCCGTCGGCGCCGACGATGATTGGGGTGATGTCGGCGTAGCAGGCCATGCGCCGGAGCGTTTCCACGGGGAGTTCGATGCCGAGCCCGCAGTCGATCACCGAGTGGTCATGAACACCGTCGAGGAGTGTTTTGGCGTCGATGAGTATTGACATGTCGATCGAACCGGCCCGTCCGGTCTTGTTGCCGGCGGTGACCGAGAACAATGCGAGGGCGCGCAGGTGGTGTTGTTTGTCGAGAAGATCAGCAGGGCAGGTGTCGGGCGTGGTGTTGTGGAACAGGGCTTCGAGCGCGGTGTTGATCCGGGTCTCGAGGATCGCGCCGGTTTCGGGGTCGAATTCGCCGCGCAGGCACCACATCCCTGTTTCGCGGTCGATCCAGGTGCGTAGCCGGGTTGCGCGTCGTTGCCGTTGCAGGGTGGCGATGCCGTCGTCGCGCTGTGCCCGTCGGATTTCGCTGCGCAGGGTACGGGCGAACTCGCCCGAGGTGGTGCGCGTGGCGATCTCGGTGAGGAACCCGTCGCGTTCAGCGAGTCGTTGCCGTGTGGGCTTGTCGAGGCTGGCGATGCTGCGCGCGAGCACATCGACATGATCGACATTGACCGCACCGGCCGATAGTGCAGCACCGAATTCGGGGAGCAGTTCGACGGCTTCGGTCCGCTTGAATGGTTGGATCGCCTGGTTGAGCGAGACTCGTGTGGCGTCGGCGACGATCTGTTCGGGAAAGATCCCCGGGGTTTCGATAGCGAGTGCGTTGAGCCGTGCGGTGACCGCCAAGGAGCAAGACTCGACCCATGATCGCAAGCGGTTGAGCTGCGCCAGGAGTGCTCCGCAGTGTGCCGCATCGGACACAGACAGCCGCCCAGGAATCATCTGCGGGTGCAGCTCAGCGTACTGTTCCGGCTCCATATACGAACACTAGTTCGATCAGAGTGACCAAGTCAAGCCGAATTCAAGATTTCATCAGAATCTTGGATTGCATCAGGTTCTTCTATCGCCACGAACGGCCACATCACGGGAAATTGGATCGGGGAGGCAGTGTTTGTCTCGTGCGGCCGAGGGATATTTCGAGACCGCCATCACTGCACGTAGGTGCGGTCAAACGGACTACCAACTGCCCGAAAATCACCCATTTTCTGACTCTTGCTCCACACGGTGGACCCGGCGTAGCGTCGGCGCATTGCCCTCGTTCGCCGACAAAGGAGTCTCGCGATGAAACGTCGTATTGCTCGAACCGCGCCTGCGCTATTGGCCTGCCTGACAGTGGCGGGCGTTGCGCTCGTTCCATCATCGGCGAGTGCCCACGACGAACGTCCGCTTGACGGGTTCAAGCACATCGTCGTCATCTACGAAGAGAACCACAGCTTCGACAACCTGTATGGAAACTGGGGCGACGTGAAAGGCGACCACGTCATCGGGTTGGGTGACGCGACCGCTGCGAACACGACGCAAGTCGACACGGCAGGTGTGCCGTATCCGTGTCTGTTGATGAGCGACGTCAACCTCATGTCTCCGCCGCTGTCGCCAGATTGCAGCACTACGACATTCTCGTTCGGTACCGACAAACCGACGACCGCCTACCACTTCGGCAATGCGCCGTTCAACATCGATACCTACATTCCGGCGACGGCCACGACGTGCCCGGTTCCGGCGGAATTGTTCATGCACCCGTTCGGCGTGCTCAACGGCCTGGGCCTGTCCGGTGGGTGCACTCGTGACATGGTTCACCGCTTCTATCAAGAGCAGTATCAACTCAACGGCGGCCAGCAGAACCGCTACGTCACCGGAAGCGATTCTGCCGGTATGACGATGGGTTACTACGACACCACGAAGTTGCCGATCTACAAGTACCTGCACTCGCGCAAGGCGCCCAACTACGTCGTGCT
>JAENVT010000350.1 GCA_016650435.1 Ilumatobacteraceae bacterium | reverse complement strand
TAGCCGGAGCTTCCTCGACGGTCTCTTCTGTGCGACTTGGTGCCGGTTTTTGTTTCTGAGTTCGTTCAGCCATGGTGTCCTCCCCTCGAAACCCTAAGCCCCCAACCGGGCGAGCAGCTCGGCAGGGGTGTTGCTCTCGTCGATCAACCTAGCGACATGCTCGGCCGTACCACGCAATGGTTCCATCATCGGCACCCGTCGCAGCGGATCCCTGCCAATATCGAAGACCAAGCTGTCCCAGTTTGCGGCAACGATGTCGGCGGGCCATTTGGCCAAGCACCGACCCCGGAAGTAGGCCCGTGTCGTCGTCGGCGGCTCGGTTTTTGCAGTGTCGACGTCGGGTTGATCGATGATCGTCTGCAGGCCGACCCGGTGGGCCAGGCACTTGCCAGGCCGCAGATCGTGGTATTGCAGGTCGAGCGCTTTCAACCGGGCATCGGTGACCTTCAGACCGTGCCGCTCGGCGTAGCCCTCGATCAGCCGTTGCTTGGCGACCCAGTCGACGATGTCGGCTACCGAGGAACGGTCACTCTCCAGCCCGATCAGCACCGACTCCCAACGGGCCAAGACGTCGACCCCGACCGCCTCGCCGACCACAGTGAGACCGTGCGAGCGCTCGTACTTGCGTGCCCGCTCGAGCATGCCCCACTGCACCTCCAAGGCGGTCACCCGCCGGCCGTTGCGCAGCAGAATCGTTCGCAGCAACTTGGGATCGTGGCTGACCTGACGGATCGCGGCGACCGGGTTGGCCAGCAACCAGTCGTCGCCGAGGGCGTCGTCTTCGATCATTGCCAGAACGATGGCCGTCGCGCCGACCTTGAGGTAGGTAGCGACCTCGCTCATGTTGGCGTCACCGACGATGACGTGCAGGCGCCTGTACTTGCTGGCGTCGCAATGCGGTTCGTCACGGGTGTTCACGATCGGTCGCTTGAGGGTGGTTTCGAGCCCGACCTCTTCCTCGAAGAAATCAGCTCGCTGACTGATCTGGTACGGCACGTCGTCGGTCGACATCCCGGGAAGCTCGCAACCCACCTTGCCGGCGCCGATCACGATCTGGCGGGTAACGAAGTGCGGGGTGACCTGGGAGACGATCCTGCCGAAGGGCACGCCGCGGGCCAACAGGTAGTTCTCGTGGCATCCGTAGCTGTTGCCCTTGCCGTCGGAGTTGTTCTTGTGGCAGAGGATCTCTGCGCCTTCGGGCAGATGGCTGGTGGCCGTAGCCATGCTCTCGCGGATGATCTCCTCGGCGGCGCGGTCGTAGCGAACCACCTCAAGGGCGGTGAGGCACTCCGGTGTGCTGATCTCGGGATGGGCGTGATCCACGTAATACCTGGCACCGTTGGTGAGGACCGAGTTGACGAGATTGGTCTCGATGTCGGGGGCGAGCAGATCGTCGACGGCAAAGCCCCGCGCGTCGTGACCGGGGTGCTCGTCCTCGAAGTCCCAGCCGACCTTGCGATAGTTGGCGGCAAGGTATGAATTGATCAGCAGGGACGAGGCAGTCACCGGGTTGCTGTCGGCGCCGCGCACCATGATTCCGTACTCGGTCTCGATCCCGCAGACCTTTGGGATTGCCATATCAGCACCCTAACGAACGACTGACTCGGTTACACGCGAATGAACCGTCGTCACCCAGTGTCAACACTTGCGCACCGACGAGGCCGTCGGTGAACATGCGGTAGTCGTCGCCGATGTGCTCGATGGCGTACCACGACGACGGACCGCCGTAGATCCGAAGGTCGCCCTCACGACGATCGAACACCTCGTGCAGATGGCCACTCACGATGGCGCGCACGTGCGGGCGATCACGGAGCGCGGCCAGGAGAGCGTCGGCTCCGATCAGCTGGAACAGCGGGTTGGTGCTCGGCGAACGCGGAGGATGATGGATGGCCATCAGGGTCGGCCGGTCGTCGAGTCGATCCAATCGTTCGATCAACTTTTCGACGTCGACTGAACCATGGTCTTGTCCCGGGATGATCGATTCGACGCCCATCACTCTCCATCGACCGACTTCGATGGTGTCGGCGATGCCGAACATTCTGCGCACGTTGTCGAGATCGTCGTGATTGCCGGCGACGGCCAAGAGTGGTGTCGACAAGTCGTCCACCACCGCACGAAGGCGCTGAAGCGCGGCGAGCGAGCCGTCGTCGGCGAGATCACCGGTGAGCAGCACGAGATCGGCGCGAACACCGCGAACGGCATCGATCGTCGCCAGCAGCGACTCGTCGGGATCCATGTCGGCAGGCGTGTGGGGCGCGGCCCGCAGATGGGTGTCGCTGATCTGCAGGACGGTGGCCATTACAGGACCTACAGGTATTGACCTGTGCCCACCCGTTCGATTGCCCGGCCACCTTCGCGATCTTCCGCGGCGCGGCCCTTGACCAGGGTGCGGATGAAGACGATGCGCTCGCCCTTCTTGCCGCTGATCTTGGCCCAGTCGTCGGGGTTGGTCGTGTTGGGCAGATCCTCGTGCTCTTTGTACTCCTGCTTGATCGAGTCGAGCATGTCCTGCGTCGACACGCCGCGGGCTCCCCCGGCGATGACGCGCTTGATCGCCAGTTTCTTGGCGCGGCGAACGATGTTCTCGATCATCGCCCCCGACGAGAAGTCCTTGTAGTAGAGGATCTCCTTGTCGCCGTTCTGATAGGTGACTTCGAGGAACTGGTTGGCCTCGTCGCTGCGATACATCTCCTCGACCGTCTTGACGATCATGTCGGGGACCTTCTCGTCGGCGGCGATCGGGATCTCGTCGGTCAGGTATTGAGCGAAGATCTGGCGGGCGGCGACGTCGTTGGGGCGCTCGATCTTGATCTTCACGTCGAGTCGCCCGGGCCGCAGGATGGCCGGGTCGATGAGGTCTTCGCGGTTGGTAGCGCCGATCACGATCACGTTGCGCAATCCCTCGACTCCGTCGATCTCGGCAAGCAACTGCGGCACGATCGTGGACTCCATGTCGCTGCTGATGCCGGATCCGCGGGTACGGAACATCGAGTCCATCTCGTCGAAGAAGACGATGACGGGCCAGCCTTCTTCGCTCTTCTCCCGCGCCCGTTGGAAGACCAGTCGGATCTGCCGTTCAGTTTCGCCGACGTACTTGTTGAGCAACTCCGGGCCTTTGATGTTGATGAAGTAGCTGCGGCCCTTTTCTCCGCCGGTCTTGTCGGCGACCTTCTTCGCCAACGAATTGGCGACCGCCTTGGCGATCAACGTCTTGCCGCAGCCCGGAGGGCCATACAGCAAGATGCCCTTCGGCGCCGGCAACTGGTGCTCGGCGAACAGATCGTGGTAGAGGAACGGCAACTCGACGGCGTCGGCGATCTGCTCGATCTGGCTGTCGAGACCGCCGATGTCGCTGTAGGAGATGTCGGGCACTTCTTCCAGCAACAGGTCTTCGACCTCAGGGCGCGGCAGCTTCTCCAACAGCATGTTGGTGCGCGGATCAAGGCGCATGGTGTCGCCACTTCGCAGGTGGACGCCTCGCAGCGAGTCGGCGAGCTCGCAGACCCGCTCTTCGTCGGCTCGGCCAACGACGAGGGCGCGCACGCCGTCGTCGAGCAGCTCCTTGATCGCAACGACCTCACCGGTGACCTCCGGGGTCCGCGCTTGGACGACGTTGAAGCTTTCGTTCAGCACGACCTCCGAGCCACGCGGCAATTGCTCGTGGTCGATGTCGGGATGCAAACCGACCCGCATCTTGCGTCCGCTGGTGAGCACATCGACCGTGCCGTCGTCGTTCTTGCCGACGATCACGCCATACGCGGACGGCGGTTGAGTGAGCTTGTCGACCTCGTCGCGCAGCGAGGAGATGTGCTCGCGCGCCTCGCGAAGTGTGTAGCTGAGCTTTTCGTTCTGTGACACCGCCTGGGCGAGTTGTCCCTTGGTTTCCAACAACCGCTCCTCGAGTGCCCGCTGGCGCTTTGGCGCGTCGGCGAGGCGCCGTCGCAGCTGGTCGATTTCCTGCTCGAGCACCACCACTTGCGCCTGTAACACCGCCTCGGTGGGGTCAGAATCCTCTGCCATGATCGGAACCTACACGCGCGAGGTGCCCTGAAGCGCGCACTTACGCGTCGTAAGCCATCGCCCGCGGTCCGTGACCCCTATCACCTCGACGGCGGGAACCAGTGTTTGGCCGCGGCCGAGCTGTATGCTCAGCCAGGTCTCACCCTTCGAATGAGGAGATGTAGGTATGAAGGTCTGGATCGATCAGGATCTGTGCACCGGTGACGGCCTCTGTGAAGAGATCGCGCCCGACGTTTTCACCCTGCTCGACGATGGCCTTGCCTACGTCCGAGAAGGCGACAAGATCTACGCCACCGCCAAGGGCAACCCGCAAGGCGCCGAAGGCATGGCCAGCTTCCCCGACAGCAAGCTCGAGAGTGT
>JAENVT010000349.1 GCA_016650435.1 Ilumatobacteraceae bacterium | reverse complement strand
TCAGCGGATTGCTTTCGTCGAGATCATCGCGCCAGAAGATCGAGTAGCCGAACGTCATCGCATAGATCGAACCTGTCTGACGAAAGCGATTCGACGGCAACCGGCAACCGGTCCGGACCGTGATCTTCGTAAGTTCAAGGTCGGGAAACAGCGGCTTCAGTCGGGCCACCGTCGCGGCCTGCAGTGATCGGCGCGGCCGCAGAACGTTGACGATCTGCGCTGAGCGTTTCGTCTCCGTGAAGATCGACTGTCCGAGCGCGCACCCGACCGGCTCGGCCGTGCGCTTCGAGATCCCGAGCGCGTCGCCCACGGATCGGATGGTCGACCACCATGACACGCACCCAGTTTTGCACACTTGTCGAACGGCGTTGCGCTACTAACCCGTACTGCTGGCGGCGATGATCGCAGCGACCGAGGCTTCGACGTCGGCATCGGTGGTGGCGAAGTTGCTGACGGAGATACGCATCACGGCTTGATTCCGCCACGTCGATCCGCCCAGCCAGCACGTTCCGTCTTCCTGCACCCTGGCGATCACCGCCCGCGTTCTGGCGTCGTGATCTTCGTCTCGTCCCGACGGGTCGAGAAAGCGCACGAGCACCTGATTCAGCACCACGTCGTTGAGCACAACGATCCCGGGTTCTGCACCGAGCACCTCGGCAAATCGTCGGGCATGGGCACAACACCGCTCGATGATCTCTTCGATTCCGTCCCGGCCGAGCGACGCGAGTGCGGCGTAGACCGGCACACCCCTCGCTCGTCGCGAGAACTCGGGATTCCAATCGACGGGATCGCGATCGGTGCCAGGCGCGGCTTGTACGAGATAAGCCGCAGTAGCTGTCATGGCGGCGCGGTGCGACTGATGATGCCGGCAGATCACAATGCCGCAGTCGTAGGGGACGTTCAGCCATTTGTGCGCATCGGTGGACCACGAGTCGGCCTGGTCGAGGCCAATAAGTCGTGTCGTGTTGCGGCTCGCCGCGGCCCACAGCCCGATGGCACCGTCGACGTGCAGCCACGCAGCGGCGGCGTGGGCGACGGCGGCGAGCTCACCGATGGGGTCGATGGCGCCGGTGTTGATGTTGCCTGCCTGACAGCACACGATGGTCGGTTGACCCGGTGCGAGCCCCAGCACCCGTTCGAGATCGGCAGCCAACATGGCTCCATTGGCGTCGACCGCGACATGTTCGATGGAGCGGGTGCCAAGGCCAAGCAACCGCGCCGCGCGCGGGATGGTGACGTGGACCTCTTCTCCCACGACCAGACGAATCGCAGGGGCGCCGATGAGCCCGTCGACCTCGACATTCCAACCGACTGCTGCGAGCACGTGGTTTCGGGCCGCCGCCAGCGCGGTCGTATTGGCCATCTGCCCGCCCGTGACGAACGCGAACGATGACTCCGGTGGCAGGCCGAGCAGATCCAGGATCCAACGGCCGGCGACCTCCTCGATCACCGAAGTTGCCGGGCTGGGCGCGAACAGCCCGGTGTTCTGGTCCCACGCGGTGACCAGCCAGTCGGCGGCAACGGCTGCCGGCAACGCGCCACCGATCACGAAGCCGAAGAACCGACCCGAACCCATCGCCATGAGACCACCCGCCTCGACGGCGTTGGCCATGCGGTTCACAACCTCGACCGGATCGTCGGAATGCTCCGGAGTCGGTCTCCCAAGCGAGGCACGCAGCTCCGCTGGCGTTGCGGTGGGCGTCACCATGGCGTCGTGCAAACCGGCTCGATAGGCGATGCCGCGTTCAGCAACGGCGCGCAGGAGTTCGGACTCGTCCATTGAATCGACCGTAGCAAGCGATCGGAAGAACCACCTGAAATATCCGTCGCCCTGGAGTTGAAGAGGGACGACTAGTTGAGCGGCCGCAGGAGGTGTGCGCCGAGCGCGTCGGCGATGAACGACCCATAACGCTCGGGTGGCCAGTGACGAACGAGCACCAGTAGTTCATAGAGCTGGGGCGAGCTGTACGTCCACATGATCTCGGCTGCCTCGGCCACCGTCAGGCCCTCACGAAGGTGTCCGGCGTTGGCGAGGTTCTGAGCGTTGTGGGTCATTCGGCGAAGACGTTGGTCATCGAGCTCAGACCTGAGGACAACCATGTCTGCATCGGTTGTCGCCGCGTCTCGGATCAGGAGAAGTATCGGTGCGACCAACGGAGCGACCTCGGCACTGAGTTGGCCGATTCCGTGCATCAGGGTCCTGGGGTCGGATTCAGCGGTTTGCAATGCGTCGGAGCGTGTCTCGGCATCGATCGGACCAGCACCTGCAAGACCTTGCTCGTGGATGGCTCGAACGAGACCCGGTTTGCCGCCGAAGGTTTTGTAGATCGTGTCGACCGACACGCGTGCATCAGCGGCGACGGCAGAGATTGT
>JAENVT010000348.1 GCA_016650435.1 Ilumatobacteraceae bacterium | reverse complement strand
GAGGGCAATGAGGTGATCGGCTGTTTGCTCGGCTGGGGCCACTATCCCGTCGAACTCAGCTTGCATCCACAACTTCCGCTACACATTGGTCTGCGTATCGCTTCACTCGCGATCATGGACGGCCGCCGAAAGGGCGACCTTCGCTGGGCGGCGTCCCACGACCCACTGACACTCCTCGTCAATCGGGCGGAATTCGCTCGCGAGTTGGACGCAATGCATGGCGGCGACGTCGCCCTCCTCTATCTCGATCTCGACGACTTCAAGCCGATCAACGACGTCCACGGCCACTCTGTGGGTGATGCAGTGTTGGTGGAAGTTGCGGCTCGGATCCGCGAAACCGTCGGCACCGCTGGGCGGGCGGGCCGGCTAGGTGGCGACGAGTTCGCGATCGCTTGCCCAGGGCTCGACGACGCCGACGGGTGGGCCCTTGCCGATCGTGTGATCGCAGCAGTCCGGCGACCGATCCGTGTCGGAGACATCACGGTGGTTGGTGCCAGCATCGGTGTGGCTATGGGTGTGCAGCCGTTGATCGCATCGATCCTCATCCAGCGCGCCGACGACGCTTTGCTGCAAGCCAAGGACGCCGGAAAGAACACCGTCAAGATCGCAGTGTGATCACCCGCTGCAACGTATGTGTACGACGGCGGACTCAGCGTGGCGATCCTGGAGAGTCAGGGGCCCGAGATTCAGTCGCCTGTTTTGCCGTCGATTGCTTCCCGGAGCAGATCTGCGTGGCCACAGTGGCGGGCATACTCCTCAACGAGATGCGCCATGATCCAGCGCAATTTGACACGCTGACCCTCGCGCCGACCAACCGCCGTCGCATCAAACGATGCTGTGGACGAGACTTGGCGAGCGCGGTCGATCTCGGCATGCAGAACAACGAGCGCATCAGCCAACGTGTCGCTCTCGAGCGCATGGAAGTCGCGGTCGCGATCGTCCGGGTCGTCCCAATGCGAGATCTCGCTCAATCCGAGGAAGACCTCGCCAAACCAGTACTGCTCAACCCCGGCGAGGTGGCGTACCAAACCGAGCAGCGTCAGATCGCTCGAGGCGATGGTCGTTCGCGCTTGTTGCTCGGTGATTCCATCGATCTTGCGCAGCAGCACATGCCGGTGGTAGTCGAGCAGCCAGCTGATCACGATGCGTTCGTCACCGCCGTAAGGCGCAACCTCGGGATCGAACAGCGGGACCGCGAACGGTACGTCGGGCACCGCGCCACGCTAGACGCCTACTTGTGTCGTCGCTGCGGCGGATCTGCGATCGGCCGCATGCAGGACTCGACGCCGGCCCACCCAGGCTGCATAATTGCGGCACGGACGACTCAGAGAAATAGGAGTTTTTGATGAGACGATTCACAAGACTTGCGGGATTGATCGGTGCGGTCTCGTTGCTGGGCATCGCTGCGGCGCCGATGAGCGCTTCAGCCGACGACGGCCATGACGACGAGTCATCCGCCAAGCTTCTGCTCGACGGGCTGAACTCACCGAAGGGCCTGGCCGTGAACACCGATCGCGATCTTGTGATCGCCCAGGGCGCGTTCGGCCCGCCCGACCCGGTCCTGGTCTACGACCTGCACGGTGCCAACAAGGGCGACGTCACACCGGTCACCGACCCCGCGAGCCTGGTCGACGTGGCAATCAGCCCTCTCGACGGTACGGGATGGGCGATCGTGGCCGCAGTCGAAGATCCGCCGTCGCCAGCGCTGCTTCTGCACCAACTTGCTGACGGAACCGTGGTGCCGGTGCTCGACATCTTCGCCTACCAGGCCGGGGATCCCGATCCGGCGGACCAGGACGACTTCGCCACGGAATCGAACCCCTATGGGCTGACGATCGACAAGAACGGCGACGCGCTCTTCACCGATGCCGCGAACAACGATCTCGTTCGGGTCACACCGGACGGAATTCCCACCACGGTCGCTCGATTCGATCTCGAAACGATCTCCACCGACCATCTGCCCGGATTCCCTGAGCCGACACAGACCGCCGAAGCGGTGCCGACCACCGTCACGGTCGGGCCCGACGGCGCGCTGTACGTCGGCGAGCTCAAGGGCTTTCCGTTCCGGCCCGGTTCTTCCAACATCTGGCGGATCAAGTCCGACGCCGTAGGTGCGACGTGTTCGGTGAACACTCCGGATTCGACGCACAGCTGCACGTTGTACAAGACCGGATTCACGTCCATCCAGGACATCGCGTTCAACAAGAGCGGCAGCAAGCTGTACGTCTACGAGCTCGCTGCTGCCGGCACGTCGGCCTTTGAGGAAGGCTTTGCGACCGGTGAGTTCCCGCCGGCCGTCCTGCTCGAAGTGACCACGCGGGGCCGCGGCGACGACGACGGTCACCGACGAAAGGACGACCACGGCAAGGGCGACCGCCGCACGGAGCTTGCCAAAGGCCAGCTGTCGCAGCCCGGCGGTGTCGTGGTCGACAAGAACGGCACGGTGTACGTCACCGATGGCATGTTCACCGGTGGCCGTCTGCTCAAAATTGTCGAAGACGACTGAGGCACTAGACATACATTTTTCAGTAGCTCTGTGGCCGCCCCGCGGGGCGGCCACAGACTCGGGTGGCGACAGTACGCGGCGCCGCTCCAGTCACTGCAGGGATTCGGCCCGACGCGCCGACGGTGATACGGCGACAACCATCGATATCAGCAAGGCAATCACCAACGCACCTGCGACGATCAAGGCGAATGCCAGCTTGGGAACACCTAGCGGCCAGTGGACGCCGACGGAGCGAGAAAAGACGCCCCAGGCGACTCCGGCAGCAACGACGCCGAGGACGACACCGGCGATAGCACTCACGGTGACAATCGAGAGCCCCTGCAAGATGACGACGGCCGAGACCTGACGTTGGCTCATGCCCATGGCGCGCAAGATGCTGAGCTCCCTGCGGCGCGCCCGAACGCTGGAGATGACGCCGTAGCCCAACGGGACCGCAACGAGACTGCCGAGCGCCAAGCCGAACGGCACCCATATCGACCTCAACTCCGCGTAACCGGCGAGCTGTGGTGGTTGTGCATCCGTGAGGAAGCAACCGGAATCTGTGCAGCCCAACCCGGCGATGATCACACGCAGGGCGGCGACATCGGTCGCCCTGGATCCATCTCGGACGCGGACGAGTGCGCCGCTGTACGTACCGGACGGGTCGGTGGTCGGAAGCACCGATGCGATGGTTGCCGCTCCATCGCCTAGCGATAGCGAACCGAACCGGGCGGAGCCGATCGGTGGAAACGTCGCGAGTCCCACGATGGTCATTTCACGCGTGTCGTTGGGCGTGACGACATCAATCGTGTCGCCCATCGATCGCCCTGTGGCGCGCAAGGTGGACGCACCCAGCACGATCTCGTCCGCCGATTGCGGAGGGCGTCCGTCGGTGAGCGACAGGTAGACAGCGCCGAGCTTCTGGTCGATGCCGAGCGAGAAGACTCGGTGACCCGCGATCGTCAGCATGCCAGTCGTGAACGCTGTCAACTCGTCGACGTGATCGTCATTCGTGACGAACTCGACTGCATCGTCTGGGATCGCGCCGAAGTTGTTGACGATCGCGACATCCCAGTTCCACCCATGCGCTGCCGGTGTTTCCAGCACCGTCTGGATGCTCGATGCGAACGCAAGCCCTCCGGCGAACAGCGCGATGCCGAGCGCGGCGCTGCCGGTCACACCGTGAACCGCAGCAGAGTTGCGGTCCGATGACGACTGAAACGCGAATCGCGCGGCGGTAGTGGTCAAGACGCCCGTCCTGAGTCGCCCGACGAGTCCAACCGAGCCGATGGACGCAACCGTTGCCGCCCGGCTGTCCGAACCCCATGGCTGCCCTATCCGGCCGGCGAGGCGCCAGCTCCAGATCAGCAGCATCGTCGAGACCGCGACGATGATGATCGCTGCACCAACGGCCATCACTGACACGTCGAGGTAGAGACCAGGATCCGGTTCGACATCGCTGGTGGCACCGAACGGCGTGACGATGCTGGATGCCCAGCAGCCGACAGCCGCGACCACCGCCGCGACCACTGTGATGCTTGCGGCATGCATCGTGATGGCGAGAGCGATCGACCGCCTCGACATGCCCAGCGCGCGCAGTGCAGCGAGATCGGCGTAGTGGGTCCGGAGCGAGCGAGCCATCGACTGTGCCGTGAAGTACATCGCCGCGATGAGGAGGACGGCCGCCAACAACCAGATTGCCACGACCTGTGGTCGCAGTGCCTGATCTGAGTGCCGCGTCGCGTCGGTGAACGACGAGTACTGCAGCGGATCTTGCTCAGTGCCCGACGAGATCGCCGCGGCGTCCTTCTGGAAGGCGGCCTCATCCGCGGCACCATTTCGCAAACGGACGTAGTCGATCAGGTAGAAGCCAAACGCGTCGTGCGCCCGCGCGAATGCCGGGAAGAGATAGACCTGAGGTACCCGTCCGCCAGTGTCATCGAGCAGTTCGTCCGGCCGTTGTGCGACACCGACGATCGTCACCTGCAGGGGCTCGCCCTTGGTCAGATCGGCATTGCCTTCTTCGTCGAAATCGCTCCTCCGGAAAAGCCGGATCGAGTCGAGCTGGTCGCCGATCGACCACCCGCCGGCGGCGATGGCTTCTCGGTTGACCATCACCTCGTCGGGGCGGTCCGGCGCCGGATAGCGGCCGCCGAACAATTGGAAGGTGCCGACCTCGTGGATAGCCGCTTCGTCGACGAGCTTGCCGACCGCTGACCCAAAATCGAACGCCTTGACGAACTGGCCCTGCTCGTCCATCACTTCGAGGAAGACACCCCGCACATGCGCCGCCACGCTGACCTGTGGCAGCCGGTCGACCTGGTCGAACAGTTGGCTGACCAGCTCCGGCGAGTACAGGGTCTGATCCATCGCCACGGCGGCGTCGGGAGAGTGGTACGTCGACAGGTAACGCTCCAACGCCGTGGACGTGCGGCGTGCGTCGGCGGCTGCGGCAAGGGCGAGCGAAAGCGTCAGGCCACACAGCACTGCCAACACGGTCCACGACCGCCACGAACGGCGCACGCCCGTCACGTACCGCAGCCAGACACCAATCATCAGACGAGCCTGACACGCGCCCTCGACGCCGACCAGCGTGGTAACCACCCTCGAGATGCGTCGAAACCCGAAGCACCGGGAGGTGCTCCCACCTCGCAGTCGATCGATGAGCGTGGTTCCCGGCGGCGTAATGCTCTGGCATGGCCGGCAGTTTGATAAATTCTCCCCGGTCCACTGCGACTAACTCTCGAGGAGTACGGTCGGCCACAGCCACCGGGGGGTTCCGGGGTCTGGACGAGGGGGAAACAATGAGTCTCACACTTTCGGCCGACTCAGTCACCGGGTTCCGTAGCCAGTTCTCCGGCAAGGTCATCGAGCCCAATGATGCCGGCTACGACGAGGCGCGGGCTGTGCACAACGGTCTCATCGACAAGCGACCTGCGCTGATCGCTCGGTGCGCAAACACCGCCGACATCGCAGACGCGGTGCGCTTCGCCCGAGCCGAGGGGCTCGAGATCTCGACTCGCGGGGGCGGGCATAACGTCGCCGGGAAGGCCGTCACCGAGGGCGGCGTCATGATCGATCTGGCGAAGATGCGTGGCAGCTACGTCGACCCGGCCCGGGGCAGGGCACGCGTTCAGGGCGGCGCCACCTGGAACGACTACAACCGGGCGACTCACCAGCATGGGCTGGCGACGACTGGTGGCGTGGTCTCGACGACTGGCGTGGCCGGGTTGACCCTCGGCGGCGGGATCGGATGGCTGATGGGTCGCTTCGGGATGGCCGTCGACAATCTGACGTCGGTCGAGCTCGTCACGGCCGAGGGCAAGGTGCTCCAGGTCAGCGAAGACACCGATCCCGAGCTGTTCTGGGGGCTGCGTGGAGGTGGTGGTAATTTCGGGATCGCGGCGTCGCTCGAGTTTGAGACGCATCCGCTCGACACGATCCTCGGCGGGATAGTGGCCTACCCCCTATCCGAGGCCCTGCCGGTTTTTGCGGCTTACCAGGAGGCAACCGCCGATCCGCCTGACGAGTTCGTCAGCTTCTTCGGGCTCGTCCACGCACCCGACGGCTCGGGTCACAAGATCGTCGCCGTGCCGGTGTGCCACTGCGGCGACATGGCTACCGGGGAGGCGCTCGTCGCACCGTTGCGAACGGTGGGGACACCGGCCGTGGATCTGATCGGCCCGATGCCGTATCCGGTGATGAACACCCTTCTCGACGCAGCGTTCCCCAAGGGCGCCCGCAACTATTGGCGGTCGGCGTTTTTCAAGGAGCTCTCGGACGACGTGATCGGTCTGCTCGTCGACGCGTTCGAGCGCGTGCCGTCACCGATGAGCGGATTGGTCATTGAGCATTTCCACGGAGCGGTCACCCGCATTGATCCGACCGCGACGGCGTACCCGCACCGCGAACCCGGATACAACCTCGTGCTCACCGGCGAGTGGCTCGACCCGACCGAGGACGAATCGAACATCGCCTGGATCCGTTCCACGTTCGACGCGCTGGCGCCCCACATGACCGACGCGGTGTACGCCAACTATCTGGCCGCCGACGAGCCCGAGCGCATCCGCGCGGCATATGGACCGAACTGGGAGCAGCTCGTCGCACTCAAGCGGACGTGGGACCCCGACAACGTCTTCCACCTCAATCAGAACATCGACCCCGCCGGCTGAGAGCCACCGTTCGGATCACCGCCACGGCGTTTTGAAACCGTTACCCCCGCGGAGACGTCGGGCAATGATTGGCGTCGGGTACGAAGGCGGTCTCGTCGAGGAAGAGTTGCAACGGCCCCGGCCGCGCGTTTCGCAGGAGGATCCATCCGTCTGGTGTGGTCTCGACACATGTCACCGGGTCAGCGTTCCAGAACGTCGACCCGTGAATTCTGACGAGTACGTCGCCGATGCTCTGCACCTGCAAGGTGACGGTGTCGACACCGATGCCGACCACTTGGGCGGGCCCGTCGACGAGACCTGTGGAATCGATCACCTCCCAGACCTTCCAGTGTGCGTCGGTGTACACCGGGCGCAGGAAGCTCAGTCCTCCGGCGAGCAGCGCGGCCTCTTGTTCGCCGGAACTATCGAGGGAGGCGTCCGGCAAGGCCACGTATCGCACGCCCCAATCGAGCAGCCAATGGCGGTAGCTGTCGGAGGTCAGGCCGGGCTCGTTGAACTGGGGGTTGAAGCGCTCGTCGAGCTGTCGTTCCCAGCCTCGGGCGATGGGCGCCTCGATCGCGACGAACGCCGATTCCCAGTGACGTTTCGTGGGTACAACCTCGACACGCGCCGGCTCGGTGTTGGCGGAGTGGAGAAAGGCGAGCAGCGGCCGATAGTACGCCTCGCTGGTCGAGGGATCTCGACCGGCACGCAAGATCGCGTCGAGTGCCGGCGACCATTGCCACCAGGCGATCACCGCGACCGTTGCACCCAACGCGATTCGACGTGACGTGGCGGTCGCCAGCACGACTGGCGCTGCGGCATACATCCCGAATCGGGTGATGTTGGCGCCGAGCGGGGTCGGAACGACGAAGGCGGCGACACAGGCGATTGCGTAGAGCCCAGTGGCGACGCGTACGAGCCGTTCGTGTGCCGGCACGAGAGCGGCCACCGTGG
>JAENVT010000347.1 GCA_016650435.1 Ilumatobacteraceae bacterium | reverse complement strand
TGATTCCAGCCGTACGACCGAGCCATTTCGAGAACTACCCATTGCGTCAAGACCGCCACGTGGAGTAGTGTCGAACGTTGTGCTAGGACGGGTAATGCGATGACCGGACAATTGATGACTCGACTGGGCTACTCGCCCGACGCCTCCCGCAGCGAGCAGGTGCGCTGGTTGGTATCGCGCTGCGAACCCTTGCTGCTGGTGATGCTGTCGGTCCACTACCTGTTGCGCACCTCCGTTTGGCCAGTCTCGATCCCCGTGTTGACCGCCGCCGTTGCGGGGTGTGCACTCGGCCTGTTCAGCACGGTCTACCCAACAAACTCCCGCCTTGGAATGCTGCGCGCGACGGTTGCCACCCTGTTGCTGATCGCGATCTCGCTCGTGCTGTCGCACCACCTTGTCGACTTCGTGCCATGGTTCTCCATCCTGGGGATCAGCTACCCGCTGGTGTTCGGTCTGCGCCGGGCATATCCATTCCTCCTCGCCAATGCGATCGGCGTCGGCGTCGCGGCGACGTCGGCTTTCGGCGTCACGTCGGGTCTGTTGCGAGTGCCTGTCGTACTGATCGGCGGGGTGTTGGCCGGATTGGTCGCCGACGCTCTCGAACAAGCGACCATGTCGGCAACAACCGCCACCCGCGACGCGGCCCGCGCCCGCACCAGCGAGAACTACCTGCGCACCGTGCTCAACACGGCGCCGATCGGCATCCTGGTGATCGGTGGCGAACTCGAGAACTCGTTCATGAACGCCAGGATCTCGCACTTCCTCGATTCGGCGCCGGTGCTCAACGACCTCGAGGCGCTCCGCGCGTACCTCATCCCCGACGACCGTTACATCTTCGACGAGATGCGCACCAAGGTCGCCAACGGTGAGACGGCGACCTACAGCTGCCGCCTCGAATTGCCGCAACTCGGCCTTCGCAACGTACAGATCGTCGCCGCCCCAGCCATCGACGACAACGGTCATCACACCGGCACGGTCGTGATCGTCCGCGACATGAACGACGAAGTCGGCCGCCGTCGCGAGATGGAGCGCTTCCGCGCCGTTGCCGACGCGACGACCGACCTCGTGGCCATCGCCTCGTTCGGCGACGGTGCCAACTACCTCAACCCGGCGGGCGAGAAGTTCTTCGGAGCGAACCCGCTGAACCGCAACGACACGCTGAAGTTCATCCCCGAGGAGTATCGCGAGACGATGTTCGCCGAGATCGGCGAAGCAATTCGCGACGGTGGCACGTGGAGCGGCGAGATCGAGATGGTCGATCAAGACGGCGAACGGCACCCGATGTCGGGGGTTGCCGTCGGCATCCGCGACGAGCAAGGTCACCTCGAGGGCTTCGCCGTGACATACCGCGACCTGTCCGATCGCAAACGGCTCGAAGCGCGATTGGCCCACGACGCCGGCCACGACACCCTGACCGGTCTGCCGAACCGCCAGCAGTTGTTCGATCTGCTGACCAACACCATCGGCGACCGCGAACGAATGGCCGTGATGTTCTGCGACCTCGACGATTTCAAGATCGTCAACGACAGCCTCGGTCACTCCGTCGGTGACCGCTTGCTGCAGGTCGTTGCCGACCGCCTGCAAACAGCCACACGCGGCGGCGACATCGTCGGCCGCCTCGGCGGCGACGAGTTCCTTGTCGTGTGCCGCAACATCGGCACCGATCAAGAGGTCGCGGCCATCGCCGATCGCCTGCTCGCCGCGGTGAAGGCTCCCATCAGCCTGGATGGTCGCGAGCACGTCGTCTCGATGAGCGTCGGTGTGGCCTTCGGCATCGGCACCGATCCCGCCAACGAGATCGTGCAACGCGCCGACCTGGCGATGTACGCAGCCAAGCAGGCCGGCCGGCGTCGCGTCGCGATGTTCGACCAGACGATGCGCCGTCAAGTCGACGATCGACTCGACATGGAGCGCGAGCTGCGCGCCGCATTCCGAGACAACCAGCTGTCATTGCACTACCAGCCGATCGTCAACACCGGTACGCGCGAAGTGCTCGGTTTCGAGGCGTTGGTCAGATGGCAACACCCCACCCGCGGCCTGATTCTGCCAGGCAAGTTCATGCCGATCATCGAGTCCTCTGGCTTCTCGATCCAGCTCGGTGAGTTCGTGCTCAACGAAGCAACGCGCGCCGCGTCGCTGTTGCGGCTGCGCTCGCCGAACCTCAGTATGTCGATCAACCTGTCGGCGCCGGAGTTGAACAACGGCGACCTCGTCGAGAACGTCGCCAAGGCCATCACTCGCGCCGGCATCGGCGCCTCCGCATTGACTGTCGAGATCACCGAAGACATCGTCATGGCCGACATCGTCGCCGCCAAGCCGCAGCTCGACGAGCTTCATGGGCTCGGCGTGCGGATCGCCATCGACGACTTCGGTACCGGCTATTCGAACCTGGCCCTGCTGCGCCAGTTCGCCGCCGACTTCGTCAAGATCGACCGCAGCCTCATCAGCGGCCTCGACACCGAGCGAGGCGGCAGCGAGTTCGTCCGGCTGATCCTCTCATTGGCCCACGAGCTGGGGTTCGCCCCGATCGCTGAAGGCGTCGAGACCGAGGCCCAGCTCGACGAATTGCGCCGGTTGGAGTGCAAGATGGCGCAGGGATTCCTGTTTGCCAAGCCGATGACACTGGCCGACGCCTTGGCATTTGCCAGCAGCGGCGCGTACGGACAGCGGGTCTGAGACGCCGGTAAGCTTTCGGCCGGTGTACGTCGCCGGAGCATCGGCCAACAAGGTAGGCGGCATGGGGCAGTTACAGAAGGTGAGCTGGCGGACGGTGGGTTACGCCGCGCTCGGCACCGTCTTCGCTGCCGCATCTGTGGTTGCAATCATCAATAGCGACGGCGTTCGTCCAACGTCGCTCACTTCCAGCGCGGCAACCCGTTGGCTCTTCGACCAAGTCAGTGGCAACGCCGTTCTGGTCGACGGCCTTGCCGGGCGCGTCGTCGCCAAGGTCGATGCCGAGACCCCTCACAGCACCGACGTCGCTGTGCAAGGCGTCGGTGGTGCGTTCCTGGTCGCCAAGGAGCAGGGCTCTGTACGCACGATCTCGACGGCCAAGTTGCAATTGGGCACCGCCCAACCGGTTGCCTCGTTGCTGGATCCGGATGTCAAGTTCGGCGTCGGCGCCAGCGGCCTGACAGTGGTCAGCAGCAAGAACGGCACGGCCAACGTCGTCGCTGTCGGCGACAACGTCGCCCGGCCGGTAACGATTCCAAAATCCGACAATGCCTTGGTCGCCGCAGATGGCAGCATGTGGTTGCTCAACACAACCCTCGCCACGCATGTAAACGTCGATTCGTCGGCGAGCGTTGTGCCGATTCGCAGCCCAGCAACCAACTCGGCGACGGTCGGGGCGCGTGCCGTCACGTACGACAACATCCACGGCATTCTTCACTGGCTCGGCGGCGGCGACGTCGATGTGCGGCAGGCACTGCCAAATCCGACCGAGGCCGTCCTGCAGCAATCCGGCGATGACGCATCGTGCGTCTGGCTGGCCTCAGGCGACACATTGACGTGCGTTGGCCCGACGAAGGTCGAGCGCACGGTACCAATCGCCGGTCTCGGCATTTCGACGAACGACAAGTTGGCGGTTGCCGGAGATGCGGCAGTCATCGTCAGAGGACGCAACCAGATCGAGCGCATCGACCTCGAGAACCAGCAGATGGCCGAGGACCAAGACGCCCCAACAGTGCGAGCAGGCGCGAGCCTGACGATCACCGCGTCCGGAAACCTGATCTGGCTCGACGATCAGGGCGGCAACAATGCCTGGGTCGTGCACCGGTTCGGAATCAACACCATCGACAAGGACGACGCACTGGCGCCGTTGCTCGACGCCCAGGGCCAAGTCAAGCCCAGCGCCAACGGCGGCGACGGGCCGACCACAGGAAATGGCAACGCGGCAGGTCAAGACAACACCGACCACCTTGACCCTCACGTCGGTCAGGAAGACCCGCCACACGCCACGCCCGACTCAGTGACCGCCCGGGCCGGCGCCACCGTGACGATTCCCGTGACCGGCAACGACTGGGACCCCGACGGCGACCCGTTCGCCGTCAGCGCCGTCGGAGCCGTCTCCGGAAAGTCAGCGGGCAGTGGCACCGTCGACATCCTGGATGGCAACTCGATCTCCTACCTTCCCAACCCCGGGTTCAGCGGTGGCGACACCTTCATGTACACGATCATCGACGACAAAGGCCAAACCGCTACTGCGATGGTCACAGTCGAACTGTTCCCGCCGGGTAGCCCGAACCGGCCACCGGTAGCGCAACCCGACAAGGCCTTCACTCGCGTCGGCCATCCGATCACGATCGACGTGCTGGCCAATGACATCGACCCGGAGCGCGACACGCTGAGCGTGGCACCGTTCCGACAAGATGTCGCCAACATCAGCGACGACATCGGTCCGACCAACCTGCCGGCATTGAAGTACGTCCCGCCCGACTCGCCCGGCAACTACGAGTTCACGTACCAGGCCGTCGACCCTCAGGGTGGCACCAGCGTCAAGACGCCGGTCAGCGTGATCGTCTCCGCGGCGGACGCGCACAACTCGGCTCCGGTAGCACACCCGGATGCGATTCGCCTGCGTGTCGGCGACGCGAGACCTCTGAACGTCAAGGCGAACGACACCGATCCGGACGGCGACGACATGCTGATCTCGTTGCCGAACGAGGACGTGCAGCCGAAAGGTGTCAGCGTCGAACTGCAGGGTCAACAGCTGTTGATAACACTGCAACCCGCAGCACCCGCGCGGGTTGTCGTGCAGTACATCCTCAGTGACCTGGATCCGACGCACACGGCGATCGGAAAGGTTCTGGTGTTGAGGATCGATGACACCGCGCCGAATCGCCCGCCAGTCGCCAATCCCGACGCCGACCGGGTCGTGATCGGCAACTCGGTGAAGATCCCGGTGACGGCCAACGACGTCGACCCCGAACACGATGTCATTACTGTCCTGTCGGCCAGCGACCCTGTCGACGGCTCGGGCACAGCGGTCGTAGAAGGCAACTTCATCCGGTTCAAGCCAATTCTTCCCAACATCAAAGAACCGACCACGGTGACCTTCACCTACAAGATCACCGACGGCCATAGCAACGAGGCCATCGGCAGGGTAACGGTCACCGTGCTGCTGGAGGCGTTGCCCCAGGGCCCGTCCGCCCGCGACGACTTCGCCGACACCGAAACCGACAAACCGGTGACCATCAATGTGCTGGCCAACGACACCGATCCGTCAGGGGCCGGGCCTCCGCACCTGACGGACAACCCGGTATGTGCCGGCGGCGGCGAGGCCACCCGAACACCCGACGACCGGGTCACGTTCACTCCACCACGTGGGCAGATCGGAACCTTTGGCTGCACGTACACGGTCAGCAACAACCAGGGCTTCCGAGCCCAGGCCTCGATCATCGTCACGGTCACGGAACCGCCACCTGGAAATGGGCAGCCGACAATCAACCAAAGCGCGATGCAGTTGACCGTCAGCCTCGGGAAGGCGGTGACGCTCAATGCAAACGCCCTGGCCAGCGACCCCGACGGCGACAATTTGGTCTTCTCTGCGGTCAGCACGCCGAGCCACGGCAGGACCGACTTCACCAGTCAATCGAGCACGTTCACCTACTTCGCACCGTCGGCCGGGACAGCGAGCCCGACACCCGATGCCGACAACATCGACGTGACGATCAGCGACGGGCACAACGGAAACGATCACGGCACGATCACGATCAAGCTTGTCGACGACACTCCGGCGACCGTCCCGCCCGCCCCGCCGAAGACGGTTGACATCTCGACCGTGGCCACAACGGGCGTGCCGCTGCTCTTTGATGTGATCGCCGAGCTCCGCGACGCCAACATCGGCGACACCTTGACCCTGGTCGAGGCTTCTGCCGATTCCGGCCCTGGCACTGCACAAGC
>JAENVT010000346.1 GCA_016650435.1 Ilumatobacteraceae bacterium | reverse complement strand
GCCCGGAAGACCTCCATCCCGAAACGGCTGAGGTCGTAGTGCGCTGCGCCGGTTGCCATCATCTCGATTGCGCAGCACGCCAGTCCGAACGACGCCGGCCAACTGCTGCGGCTGCGCGACCACTTGACCAGATCCTCGATCTTGGCGGTGATCGCGTTGTGTTGAATCCCGCCGAGACCGTCGTCTTGGATGTCGCGGATCAGCCTCATGCCGCAGTCGTTTCATCGACGCGGCCTTCGGTACCGACACGGCGAATCGTGGTGCCGAGCGTGCGTTCAGCCGAGACTGCGCCATCGACGCGGCGCTCGCGTTGAGCCGGCCCCCAATCGAGGGCGCCGCGGGCCACCATGTACACGAACGCCCCGAAGAAGATGACGCTGAATGCCAACATCTCGACGAACCCGTACGTGCCCAGGAAGGCGCGATCGACGGCGAACGGATAGATGAAGATCAGCTCGATGTCGAACATCACGAACAACATGGCGACCACGTAGAAGGTGACGGGGAAGCGTTCGGGTGGCTCGCGACTGGGCACGATCCCGCATTCGTACGGTGCCTCTTTTGCTGACGATGGACGACGCGGCGCCAACAGACGCGAGGCAAAGAAGCTGAGCGCACCGAACAAAGTGGCCAGCACCATCAGGCACACGATCGGCAGGTATTGACTCATCAGGTTGCCTGAACCGGCGAGGGTTGGGGTGGCGACGTCTGCACCGGCAAGGCCTTGGCCGATCGATTGGCGATGACACGACGATCGCGAGTGTGCAACAGATAACAGAGCATCAAGAACACGGCGAGTGAGCCGACGGTGATGAAGCCTGCCGGTTTCCGCTTCGCGCCGAGATCACGGATCATGTAGACGTACTGGTGCGGGCGTGCCGTATCGATCTCAGGCTTGGCCGGCGCGCGACCGGGTTCGTCGCGCTGTTTGACCAACGGAGCAACCTCGACTACTGAGTAGTGCGGCTTGTGGAAGAAGGCCAGAAAGTCGAGCTTGCCCTTGAACAGCTGGGGCGACCGTTGACCACCCTTGTCGAAGACATTGACAACCTGAAACTCGCCGTTGGCCATCGCACCCGATTCTTCGACGAATACGCTGGCGGCCGCGCCGGCTTGTTGATACGACGGCACCGAGGATTCGAGCTTCTTCCAACCATCCGTGACGAATTGCTGGTCGACAGCTCCTGCAGCTGTAGTGGAATCGGCGTTGGCATCAACGACGACCGGTGCGTTGAGCGCGCCGGAGTCGTTGACGGCCGCAGTCGTTTGCAACACCGTGCGTCCGCTGATGGGCGCCCACGACGCGTCGGGCCCGAGCAGGCCTTTGCCGTACGACCACCACGTCGCTCCCATCAAGAACATCCACCCGGCAAGTGCCGCGAGCGCGACGAGAAAGCCAAGGCGGGCTCCGAGGTTGGTGCTGAGCACGAAGTAGCAGCTACCGCAGAATGTGGTCAGTGCGATGATCGTGATGAGGATTCCGCGGAGCTCGGGCTGCCAGCCAATTGCCAGAAGTGCACCCATCACAGGCTCCGAACGTATTCGACGATGGCCTTGATCTGCTCATCGCTGAGCAGACCGCCGAAGCTCGGCATGCGACCCGTGCCCTGCGACTGCTTGCCGTAGCGCTGGCCGAGCTCCGACCCAGTCTTGATGAAGGTGATCATGTCCTCTTCGCTGGGGAAGTGCGACGGGGTCGAGCCACCAGTGAGGTTCCAGCCGAATGCCCCCTGGCCCGGCACGCCGGGGCTCTGGTAGCTCCAGCCCTGGGTGTGGCAACGAGCGCAGCTGTAGGCGCCACTGTTGATGTCGAGGTTGAACAGCGCTTCACCCATGGCAGCGTCGACCGTGGGGTACGTACCTGCATCGACCAGTTTCTGCGCGGCCTGTTGGGCCGACTTGTCGATCTTGGTCCGTTCAGTTTCCGGCAACACGCCTCCATCGCACAGCTTCAACGCCTTCATGTCGGTCAACTCCGACACCGGCTGGAAGGCCGGATCGGTGACACAACTCTCCGGCGGAAGTTGAATAGATCGTATATAGGCAATGATCGTCTGGATCTGCTGGGCGTTCATCGGCCCACCGCCGATCGTGCCCCACGCAGACATCGGCGAGAAGGTTCGTCCGTAGTTGAGGATGAACTCGACTTCGTCGCCGGTGAAGCGGTACAGCACGGTGTTCAACGCCGGCGCATACCAGTTGACGGCGCGCACTTCACCGGTCTTCGGGTCGGTCACCGCGGTGGGCGCCTGCCCTCCGGTCGCCTTCATGCCGCCGTGGCACCCGGCGCAGTTGAAACCACCGTTGGCCGTGGTCTCGAACAGGTCGCTACCCCAGCCGCGGAACGTGTCCTCCTTGGCGCTGACGGCACCGGCCTGGCGGCCCGGCTCCAAAACCCAGTAGAGCGGCAAGCCGACGACCATGGTCACCAACAGCAGGACGCCGATCAGTTGCACCCGGATCAGCCGGGGACCCTCCAAGGTCTCGTCGTCGTAGTACGGGCGGCGATTGGGCGCCAGTTCGACCTCGGAGCCCAGTTCCGGCCGGGCCGCATTGCGGTTGCCGAAGTAGTACGCAACCCATCCCAGCAGGCTGACAACGAGGATCACCCAACCAATTGCGGTGGTCGCCAAAGCGATCATCCGTGGCCACCTCCGCCACCGATGCAGTGTGGGCCCTCGGCCTCTTGACCGGTGGTGTTGGTTCCGATGGGCGGACCTGGCCACACCGTGCCGGTGTCGATCACGACGTCGCCGGTATCCGAGACGACGAACTGAAAGCGATCCATGCCGCGTGGCGCGGGGCCGCCCTTCTTCTCACCGACGCGGTTGTACTGCGACCCGTGGCACGGACATTCGAACCATTGACTGCTGACGCACTGCGGCACGCGGCAGCCGAGGTGGGGACACTTCTGGTACAGAACCACGATCCCGTTCTGCATTCCCGCGAGAAGGGGTTTGTAGTTGGCTACGCCCTTGGCCTTCGGGAGGGCATCGACCGGGTACTGGGTGACCCAGGATCGAGCCGTGGCGTTGTAGAAGAAGCCTCCGCTGGACTGGATGCTGGAGATCACATCGTCGATCTTGCCGACGTTGATCTTGCCACCGAACCCGCCCTTGGCGGTCGGCCACAGGAACGCCACGAAACCTGCGGCAGCGAATGTTGTGAGGCCGGCACCGGTCAGCGAGACGGTCGCGCGGTTCAAGAACTGGCGCCGGCTGACTCCGAGTGCGTCCTCGTCGGGCCGCACCCACACAACCGGGGTCGATGGTGCCGCCGGCGCGAGGCCAGTGCTGCGGGCTTCGCTGACTGCACGCTCGACAGCGCGACCGGTTTGGCCGGCGGGCAGATCGATCTCAGCGTCTTTGTCACGGCGGCGCGTTTCACGACTCAGAGCGCCTGCGCCGCGAACGTCGGCGCGACGAGCAGCCGTCATGAGAACGATCGCCATCAAGACGATGATGACAAGTACGGCGATGGTGATGATTGCTGCGGGACTCATCGTGTAGACCTCACAGATCGAAGAACAAGCCGTCGCGCCACGGCAATGTGAAGTTGAAGCCGGGACCTCGGAAGAAGGATCCGATGATGACCAGCACCGACCAGAACATGATGTGCACGGTCATGAGCGAGATCGCGAACTTGCGATCCTCGGGCTTGTTGGACGGGTTCTTGTCGATGTACGGGGCGAAGATCAACAGGATCAACCCAACGCCGGGAAGCGTGACGCCGGCGATCATGGGATGGAACATGGTCAGCAGTTCCTGCAGCCCGAGGAAGTACCACGGTGCCTTCGACGGGTTGGGGGTGCGGTTGGGGTTGGCCTGTTGCAGCAGCGGTGCGTTGACCCACACTGAGAAGAAGAACGTGAACGCAGTGCACGCCAACGCGGCGACGAACTCCGCGGCGAGCAGATGCGGCCAGGTGTGCACCTTGTCGATGGGCGATGCCTTGACGTCTTGGATGGAGCCGCTCTTGACGACCGTCAACAGACGTTGCGTGTGACCACCCGGACCGGCGCCCAGAGGCACGCCGCCTGCGGCCGGGCCGCCGGCAACGACGCTGGCAACACGCTCTTGCACCGCAACTGCACCACCGCCGGCGTCACCGCCATCGGAGCCTTCGGTCTTGGCCTTCGCAGCCTTGCTGCGTTCGAGCAGATGGGCAGGAATGCGCGGATCGGAAGCCGGTTCGGACGTCTCCGCCCCAGCGGCAGGTGTCGCAGGTGCGGCGTCCGCTTCGGCCTTCTCGCGCGCCTGCTGTGCCCGCTTCAGAAGGTGCTCAGGAATCTCAGTCACAGCTCACCTCGCTCGCAAAGTCGACGGTCATAGGGGGCCTGAGATCCCGCCGTCTTTGCGGACGCGCCAGAAGTGGATGGCCATGAAGATGACGATGACGAACGGCAACATCAGCACGTGCAAGACGTACCACCGCAGCAGGGTTTCCGAACCAATCTCCTTGCCGCCGAGCAACACGAAGCGCACCTGCGTGCCGAGCACGGGCGTGTACCCCATCATGTTGGTTCCGACGGTCACGGCCCACAGCGCCAACTGGTCCCACGGCAGCAGGTAGCCGGTGAAGCTCAGCAGCAGTGTGAGCATCAGCAACACGACGCCGATCACCCAATTGAACTCGCGAGGCGCCTTGTACGCGCCGTGATAGAAGACGCGCGCCATGTGCAAGAACACGCTGAGCACCATCAAGTGCGCGCCCCATCGGTGCATGTTTCGCACAAGTAATCCGAATGCGACCGACGTCTGCAGATTAGAGATGTCGTTCCATGCCGCCACGTCGGTCGGTCTGTAGAAGAACATCAAGAAGATGCCGGTAACGGTGAGCAGGATGAACAAGAAGAAGCTGAGGCCGCCGAGGCAGAGCGTGTAGCTGACCTTGACTGCGTGACGCTTCACCTTCACCGGGTGGAGGTGGTACAGCACCGAGTTCATCACGACGTAACTGCGGTTGCGCGGCGAGTCGGTGTAGCCCTTGCGGAAGATCGAGCCCGGCCGGAAGATCGAGTTCCATGCCTGACTGCCCTGCGTGCCGCTCCACACCTTTGACATTCGGTCTTTGAGGGTCAGCTTCGGTCGTTCGTCGAGAATGTTTGCCATTGGTCGATACCCCTAGAACCTCATGCCGTAGGCATAGCCGTGGCTGTTGGTGCGGACGTGCGGATCGCCACTCTTGTCGGGAGCGCCCGCCCTACCCAAAATGATCACGCCGGTCGGGCATCGGTCGACGCACAGCGCGCACCGAGTGCAGATGTCGTCGTCGATGATGAACAACACCTTGTCGCTGGGATCTTCGCCAGGCAGTTCGGTACCCGTCGCCTCGACGATGGCGTCGGGCGTGACCATGTGGATGCACTTCCACGGGCAGATGTCGACACATCCCTCGCACATGATGCACTCGGTCTGGTCG
>JAENVT010000345.1 GCA_016650435.1 Ilumatobacteraceae bacterium | reverse complement strand
CGGATGTCTCGGGCAACGGTCCACGGGTCCTGCAGCGGACCGAAGTGACCGATGTGGTCGTATCGGATCAATGCTCCACGCGCCAGGGCTTCGGCGAGCGGTGGACCCATGCGTGCCGGGTTCGAACCCGGCACGTCGTGGCCGACTGCAACCGCGACGGGAGTCGTCAGGTGCTCGACGGCGCTGAGCTTGACCTCGCGGCCGTTCTCGAACACCTGAGCTTCTACCTCGGGCAGACATTTCAAGCGGACCCTGCCGTCCGGCTGCTCGGCGAATCCGTTGTCGACGTAGCCGGCGAGGAAACCGGCGTGAACCTGGTTGAACGGAGGCCTGCTCGCGTATCGGTAGAGAACTTCGGAACGCGATTCGAAATCGACCCGCCGGCGCCGTGCTGCGTCGCCCATCACGTTCTGACCCTCGGTGGAGAAGTCGTCGGGAAAGATGATCGGTTCGAACAGGAACATGGACGCGAACGACGATGGCACGTTTCGCTCGGCGAGCAGGAGGGCAGCGCCGCCCATGGAATGCCCGAACGCATGAATCGGTCCTGGTCCGATTCGTTCGCTGACCGCAATGACATCTTCGGCCATCCGGTCCCAGCGGAGGTCCATGTCGGGTGAACCGGTCGAGTCGCCGTGACCGCGGAAGTCGAGGGCGACGACGCGGAAGTCATCGACTAGATTGTCGGCCAACAGTTGATACATCGCGCCGCACAACCCAGTGGCGTGCGCGATCAGCAACACTTCGCCCTTGCCGCCGAGCTCGTAACCAGCGAGCCGCAATCCGTCGTTGCTCTTGACTGTCCACGAAGGCTCCACCGGGTCATCTCTACCAGCAGCGCGGCAGCTCGACCCAATGGAGCGCGATGTAGCGTGATCTTCCGGAGAGGTGGTTGAAATGACCGCTGAGCAAATGATCACTTTCAGTGCGAGCCCGCAGACGTATCGGCATTGGCGGATCGCATTCGATGGTCCCGTAGCCACCCTGACGATGGTGGTCACACCCGATGCCGGGCTCCGGCCTGATTACGAGTTGAAGTTGAACTCGTACGACCTCAGCGTCGACATCGAGCTCTACGACGTCGTCCAGCGACTACGTTTCGAACACCCCGAGGTCAAGGCCGTGGTCGTCACCGGCGGGGTCGACAAGGTGTTCTGCGCGGGAGCCAACATTCAGATGCTGGCGACATCGACTCACGGACACAAGGTCAACTTCTGCAAGTTCACGAACGAAACCCGCAACGGAATCGAGGATGCTTCGGCGAATTCGGGCCAGGTATGGATTGCGGCAGTCAACGGGACAGCCGCGGGTGGCGGCTACGAGTTGGCGTTGGCGTGCGACGAGATCCTGCTGATCGACGACCGTGCCTCCGCGGTGTCGTTGCCGGAGGTTCCGCTCCTGGCCGTGCTCCCTGGCACTGGAGGACTTACGCGCGTCGTCGACAAACGGTTCGTTCGTCGAGACCTCGCCGATGTCTTTGCCACGCGCACCGAAGGTGTGAAGGGGCAGCAGGCGGTCGATTGGGGTCTGGTCGACGCCATCGCACCGAAGAGTGGCTTTGATCAACTCGTCGCCTCACGAGCGCTCGCCCGCGCCGCGGAATCCGATAGGCCCGGCGAGGCCGCGGGTATCACGTTGCCGGTTCTCGGCGGGTCTACCGAAGTCAGCGACGACGAGCTGCGGTCCACCTTCGTCGATGTCGACATCGACCGCGATCTCGGGTGTGCGCGAGTCGTCGTTCGATCACCCGACCAGGCTCAACCGGCAACCGGCGAAGAGCTCGTCTCAGCTGGCACCGATGCGTGGCTGTTGCGGGCCGCTCTCGAACTCGACCACGCGATCCTTCACCTCCGGTTCAACGAACCGCGCATCGGCACGTGGATTCTGACGACCGTCGGTAGCGCGGATGCGGTGTGCCAGGCGGAGGAGTTGCTAGCGAGTGATCCCGGCCACTGGCTCGTACGTGAAACCCGCTTGATGTGGACGCGCACGCTGAAGCGGCTCGATGCGTCGGCGCGCACGATCGTGACGTTGATCGAGCCCGGCAGCTGCTTTGCAGGAGTGCTCGCCGAACTGGTGCTGGCAGCTGACCGAGCGTTGATCCTCGAAGGACGACATCACGGAGATGATCAACCGCCGGCGACGATCCGACTGACAGGTTCCAACGACGGTGCCCACCCGATGTCGAACGGCCTCACGAGGCTGCGCAGCCGATTCTGGGGACGAGACGACGCGTTTGCGCTTGCCAAGGAGCGGATCGGAAAGGACCTCGAAGCGATCGACGCCGTTGACGCCGAACTGGTCACGTTCGCGCTCGATGATCTCGACTGGGAAGACGAGGTTCGGGTGATGCTCGAAGAGCGCAACAGCTTCTCGCCCGACGCACTGAGCGGCATGGAGGCAAATCTTCGCTTCGTCGGGCCCGAGACCATCGAGACCAAGATCTTCGCCCGTCTGTCGGCGTGGCAGAACTGGATCTTCCAACGGCCGAACGCTGTCGGTCCAGAAGGTGCGCTGCGCAGCTTCGGCCGCGGTTCGCGCCCCACCTACGACCAAGGGAGGGTATGACGCTCATGAGTCATCAGATGGGTGCCGTCGACATCGACGCCAAGATCCCCAACAACGTCGACCTTTCCGGTGATCTTCGCCTGCAACGCGCGCTGGAGTCGTGGCAACCGAAGTTCATCGAGTGGTGGAAGCAGCTCGGACCCGTCGCGTTCAACGACACACCGGTATACCTGCGCACTGCGATCTCGGTTGGCCAAGAGGGTTGGGCGAACTTCGACTACGTCGAGATGCCCGACTACCGGTGGGGAGTCTTCCTCGCCGAGCCGGAGCCGGATCGTCGCATTGCCTTCGGCGACCACGCCGGCAAACCGGTGTGGCACGAGGTGCCGGGGGAGTACCGCGCCGATCTGCGGCGGCTGCTCGTGGTGCAGGGCGACACCGAACCCGCGTCGGTCGAACAGCAGCGGCAACTGTGCCTCACCGCGCCGAGCGTCTACGACCTGCGCAATCTGTTCCAGGTCAACGTCGAAGAGGGCCGGCACCTGTGGGCGATGGTCTATCTACTGCACCGCTACTTTGGCCGCGACGGTCGTGACGAAGCCGACGAGATGCTCGAGCGTCACTCGGGTGATCCCGACAAGCCGCGGATCCTCG
>JAENVT010000344.1 GCA_016650435.1 Ilumatobacteraceae bacterium | reverse complement strand
GAGAAGCTGTTTGGAGTAGGCAAGCCGATTGCCGAATCGTCGTCGGCGTCGATCACACAGGCCGCGGCGCAGGCTGACCCGACGAAACTGGTCACCCTCGCCAGGAAGCTGAAGGTTCGGGTCGTCACGACCCAGGGCCCGGCAGTCGACGACCAGATCTCGCTGTGGCCAAACGACAAGCACCCGACGCACTTGATCGTCTGCAACGAGCAGGGCACTACAGCCCCGGGTCTGGTTCGCATCGACCTCGCCACCGGCAGCGCGGCCACGATCGTCACTGGGACAACGTCGTGCGATCCGACCAGGCGCACGCCATGGGGAACGATCCTGTTCGGCGAGGAAGCCGGGCAAGGCGGCAGGATCTACGAACTGATCGATCCGTTGAACACGACCGGTGTGACGCTCGACCGGGTCGCGGGCACCTTCAGCGGTGGCGTCGGCGCGCAGAACCTCGTCACTCGCACTGCGCTGGGCACAGGGCCATTCGAGGGCTTCGGCATACTCGATGACGGCACGACCTACCTCGACGGCGACGACTCCGGGTTCGGCCCGAAGAATGGTGGGCCCGGCAACTTCTTCTACAAGTTCACCCCCACCAACCCATTCCACGGCACGGCGCCCATTACCGATCTGTCGCAGTCACCCTTCACCGCCGGCGACGTAGCCGGGCTGCGCGTCGGCCTTGGCACCAACTTCGGGCAGGGCCGAGAGTTCGGGTTCGCCCAGTGGATCCCGTTCCCGCACGCCGACAACCCGAACCTCGAAGCCGAAGGGCTCGCCGCGGGTCTGACCGGCTACTACCGCCTCGAGGACGCCGATCTCGACAACACGGCGCTCGAGAACGGGATGGTGCGGCTGTGCTCGCCATCGACCGGCGACGAGGTGAATCACCTATACGGCGAGGTCGTATGCATCACCGACGGATCCATCGCCGACGCCCAAGCCAACACAGCCATACCCGAAGTGCAGCCATTCGTGTTCGGCGGAACCAGCCAGGGCATCAACATGCCCGACAACATCGCCTTCCAGCCCCGGACGGGTAACGCGATTCTCCACGAAGACGCCGACACCACCTTCGAGACCCCGCACAACAATGATCTGTGGGACTGCCTGCCCGACGGAGCAGACCAAGACCTGCTCTCCGACGGTTGCATCCGCATCGCCACGTTGAACGACCTGACCGCAGAGTGGACCGGTGGCATCTTCGACGCCAGTGGCAAGCACTTCTATGTGAGCGTTCAACACAACATCAGCGGGCAGGCGACGATTCTCGACATCACCGGCTGGGACGTGTAACGCCCCCGGCTCAACTCGGGACGAACGATTCACTGGCTCCGGACCCTGACGTCCGGAGCCAGCGCTCGTTCCGAAATCTGGCAATCGTTCGGGAGCAGCGCCGAGCCTCAGCCTTGACGCCACCAGCCTGCAGACCGGGCATCCCGCCTGAGATCGTTACCTGCACGACGAGGTCGTGACGACCGGACGCGGGTCGGCACATCCGTATAAGCATTGAAGGCCACGCCGAGCCGGTACGCGCCATGGCGAACTTCCAGACGCGAACCGAGCGACCGTGCAATCGCGCGGACCTGGCGACCGCGATCTGACGCTTCGCTGTGACATCCGTCCGTTGCTCTCGGTATTCGGAACCGAGCCGGACGTGAGGTCGTACTGATGGGTAGCCCGCCGCAATGGGCTTGACTGCGCCCAGCGTCGTGCGCGGTCCAGTTGCCGGCACGAGCTACGGATCTCCGTGGCTCGTGCCGGCATTTTCGCGTTTGACCCGCATGCAGGAACGCCTCGGGCGCGGGCCAGCGTCGCCCGCACCCCGGTCCGGGCGCTGCCCTTCCGAATCGTCTGTGACGATACGAGAGCTCGCCGCAGGAATCTGGGCGCCAAGCTTCAGCGAAGCTCCCTCAGGAACTCGTCCGAGTGGCGCCCAGATCGCCGGCATGGCCTGCTGGGCGCGAAAACAGGCCTGCCAGTTCCGGAATCGCGCCCGGTCAGGTCCGCTGGGCGCGACAACAGGCCTGCCAGTTCCGGAATCGCGCCCACAGCTCGGTGCTCGAGGAGGTCGTTTCGTCACGGACGATTCGGGAGGGGCACTCGCTCGGACTTGTGCGGGAGCGGCGGGCGCGGGCCGGCGACTCAGAGGTGGGTGATGTCGAACGCTGTGTAGAACCACAGGGCCGAGGTCAGCCAGACGGCGGTCAACGTCAGGACCAGCAGCGAGCCGAACACCGGGATCGCCCAGCTGGGCAGGCGCTTGGCGCGCAGGCCGAGCAGCTTGGTGGTCATGGCTCCGTAGAACGCGCAGCCGAAGAGACCGTGAAGCATCGGGCGGATCTGGTCGGTCTGCAATCCCAACGCCCACAGGCAGTGATACGCCACGGGCAGGGAAACGACGAAGGCCGTGGTGCCGCTCCATCGATGGAGAAACGGCACCCACTTCGGCATGGTCTTGAGAAACGGGAGCCGGCCGAACATGGCCAGCGCCGAGGCGATCTGTACGACGACGAGACCGACGGCCACGGTGGCGAGGAACGCCTTCATTGCTTTCAACGTCGGGAAGCCGAGGTCGGCGATCTGCCCGCCCGTGGGTGTGTGCACTCGCCCGTACACGCCAAGTGCAGTTGCAACGGCGCCGCCCGCGGCGGCGAGGACGAGCAACGCGACGGGGTTCGAGGAATCGGGCTCCGCGGGGTCGACGGGGACGATCGTTGTAGCGGTCATGGTCAAGTCATACGGCGACGACACGCGATCGGTTCGAAAGTTGCGAACCGATCACGACCGGCTGACGTACGCAACGTCATGAAGATCACAGGCTCACTCATTGTCTGCGTCGTCGCCGCAGGTTTCACCGCGACTGCATTGCTCATCAACCCCGACCCAGTGCAACCGTCAGCGGCTGCAGCCGTCGGCGCGTCGCAAGAGATCGCAATCTCGCAGTTCACGTTCAGCTCCGCGGCTGTTGCGCCGGGCGCAACGTTGACGGTTGACAACCTCGATGGTGTCGAACACACCGTGACCGCGACAGACGGATCATTCGACAGCGGTGTTGTCGCCGCCGGCGGTGCGGTCGGTCTGGTCGCCCCCGAAGTGCCAGGGGTCTATTCGTTCTTCTGCGCGATCCATCCGTCGATGACCGGGCAGCTCACCGTGCAAGCCGCCGGACAGGTGTGAAACACGACGCATCGATTTCAGCGAACCGATTCAACGAGGCGTGCGTACTTGCGGATCGTCCCCTCGATAGCGAGACGCCAATCCAACCACCAAATTCAACCACCAAATTCAACCAAGGGAGTATCCAATGAAGAAGCAACACATCATTGCCGTCACCATGCTCGCGGCCCTTATTGCCCTCACTGCTTGCGCGGGCAGCGAAGCCGCAAAGTCTGCGGCCCCGACAGTGGCCGCCGTAGCCCCAACAGCGGCACCCACCACCACAGTGCCCGCGGCACCAGCGACCGGCACGACCGTCGTCGTCAAGGCCGGCTCGAGCTCGCTCGGTCAGATCCTCGTCGACGCGACCGGAAACAGCTTGTATGCGTTCACCAACGACACCGCCGCCCAGTCGACCTGCACCGGCACGTGTGCAGATGCATGGCCACCGGTAATCGTCGATCCCTCGTGGACCGTCGCACCCGGTGTCGACTCGGGTGTGTTCAGCACCATCATTCGCGCCGACGGCAGCGAACAGCTGGTTGCCGGCAAGTTCCCGCTCTACCGCTTCTCCGGCGACGCCCGTCCCGGTGATGTCAACGGCCAGGGCTCCGGCGGTGTGTGGTTCGTCGTCGACAACAAGGCAAACATCGTCGAAGGCGACGTCGCTGCGCCGCCGGAGACCAGTGCTGCGCCAGCAGTAGAAGCGCCAACGCTCGGCGTCGCCGACAACGCCCTCGGCCAACTTCTGGCAGACGCAAACGGCCGCACGTTGTACGGCCTCACCAAGGACGCCGGTGGCGCGCCGACCTGTGTCGATGGATGCGCCACCGCATGGCCGCCGGTCGTCGTCGACGACTCGCTCGACCTCAGCACCCTGCCCTCCACCGCCTCGTTCTCGATCGTCGATCGTCCGGACGGCACCAAGCAGTTGAAGGCTGGCAAGTGGCCGCTGTACTACTTCTCCGGCGACACCACCGCAGGAGAGGCCAACGGCCAAGGGTCTGGCGGAATCTGGTTCGTCGTTGCCCCGGATGCGACGTTGATCAAGTAGTCCGGCATTTGCACTCCAAGGATCGCATTGGGCGAGCCCTCCGGGGCTCGTCCTTTGCGCGTCTCACCTGCTACGACCACTATTCCGACGATCAGCACGTCGAGGTCTGCAACAATCATGAGGTGCCAGATGCGGGACTCAATCCTGCCGTGATGGAACGATTCCGCAGCGGCGACGACGACGCCGTGCGTTCGCTATACCAGCAATATGGCCGGCTGGTGTTCACGATCGCCATACGGATACTCGGCGACCGTCAGCTTGCCGAGGACGCCACGCAACAGGCATTCCTGCAAGCGTGGCGCGCCGCCTCCTCGTTCGACTCCGCCCGCGATCCCGCTCCGTGGCTGGCCACGATCACCCGACGGGTGGCGATCGACATGCAACGCAGCGAGGCTCGCCGGCCGGCCACTTCGTTGGAGGTCACGAGCGCCGACGAGCCGGCATTGGTCAGCCTTCCGCCATCTGCGGAAGAGGTCTGGGAGACATGGCAGGTGCGCGCCGCGATCGACGACCTGCAGCCCGACGAACGCGAGGTGGTGCGTCTCCAACACATCGAGGGTCACAGCCAGAGCGAGATTGCTACACAGTTGGGATTGGCCCTCGGTACGGTCAAGTCGCGCTCCTTTCGTGCTCACCAACACCTGGCGACTCGTCTGAAACATCTTCGAGAACCGATCGAGGATGGATGACGTAGAGATGGGTGCGAAGTGGATTCGCTGACAGGAACCAAAGGAGGTGGTGACGATGGATGACAACGAGGAGAACGATCTGCTCGAGCCCAACATCCTCGCGCTCCTTCGTGACCCGTCACTATGGGACGAGCCGAGCGCGCAGTTGGAGGACCGCGTCGTCGCCGGCATCACCGAGGAACGTCGCGTCGTCGTACCGATTGGCCGCGCTCGGCGTGCGTGGCCCGGCCGGCTCGCTGCAGCCGCGATCGGCGCCGCCGCGGCCGCCGCAGTCGTGTTGATAGCCGTGCCGCGCAACGAAGATCAGCAGGCCGACGCCAGCGTCGCCATCGCTGGCACCCAGTTGGCCCCCGGTATCAGCGGCACCGCCGGAATCACCTCTGAAACGTCAGGTGTACGAATCCAATTTTCTGTCAAGGGACTGCCGCGTCGCGACGGCGGCGACTTCTACGAGGGTTGGCTGAAGAACTGCGCCGGCACCCAGTTGGTGCCGATCGGCACCTACCACGAACTCGACAACGCCACCGGCTGGGCCGGCGTTTCCATCACCGACTTCCCGCTACTCACTGTCACGCGCGAGCACGTCGCCGCGCCGAAGGACGCAGCCCAGGGTTCATCGGGCGAAGTCGTTGTCAGCGGCGCGCTGGCAGCGTGCCCTGCCTGAGCACTGGATCACCGCAACCCATCGTTAGGCAAAGCGATGCCAAAAGTTTCAAGCAATCGTTCGGCGGTGAGCACGTCACGAGGCGGCCCTTGAGCCACGACGCGGCGGTTCAGTAGCACGACGTGATCACAGTCCGACGCCTCGCCGATGTCGTGAGTGGCCGTGACCACCGCTGCTCCGCGACCGAGCGCTGCGGCGACCAGCGTTCGGTATCGCTCGCGTCCGGAGAGATCCAGTC
>JAENVT010000343.1 GCA_016650435.1 Ilumatobacteraceae bacterium | reverse complement strand
CTCCCAAGATGGTGCCGTTCAGGTTGCCCATGCCTCCGAAGATGACGATCGCGAAGATGGTCAGCGAAAACGAGAAGCCGAACAATCCAGGCGTCGCCAACTGCAGCCACGCCGACAACATGGAACCGGCGAACGCGGCCAGTGCAGAGGAGATGCCGAACACGGCGACCTTGTAGCCGAAGACGTTCTTGCCGAGTGCCTGAGTCGAGATCGGATCTTCACGGATGCCCTTCAACACGCGACCCACCGGAGACTCGCCGATGCGGTGGCAGATGCCGTAAACGATCAGCATGCCGAGCAAAGACGGGATGATCCAGTCGCGCGGTTGGCGAATGTGAAACCCGAGGAGATCTGGATGCGGCAGGTTGATCAGGCCATAGGTGCCGCCCATCGACGGCGTGGCGATGAGCAGCCCGAGGATGACGGAACTGACCGCCAACGTCAGGAGGATGAGGTACTCGACGGTCAGCTTCAAGGCGGGCAGCGCGACGATGCTGCCGATGACGAACGCCAGCACCATTCCCAGCAGCGTGCCCAACAGGAAGTTCCAGTGGTTGTGCTGCGACATGTAGCCCATGGCGTAGCCGCCGATGGCGCCGAACGACGCGTGAGCGACCGACACTTGGCCGGCGTAGCCCAGCAACAAATTGAGCGACAATGCAAGCGTGGCGTAGATGAGGATCTGGTCCACATAGTTGATCCACAGGTCCAAAATCAGATCCTCGCGGGCTGGCGATGGCGCAACTTCGCTCGGAAGGCGCTCGATTGGAATGCCAGCGTGGCGAGGTAGCCGACCAGCACCACGAAGACCGCTGTCTGCGTCCAGCGGACTGACAGCCAGATGGACGAATACTGCTCGATCAGGGCGACGATGATGCCCGTGACGAACACTCGGACCGGCGACCGGGCAGTGCCCGCCAAGAACGCGACCACGAACGAGTAGATGACGGGCGAACTGCCCATCGACGGGTCGACGGTGAACTTGAGGCCAAACCAGATCGCCGAGACACCGGCACAGAGCGTGCCGATGAAGAAGCAGATGACATACGTGTTGTCAGCGTTGATACCGATTGTGCGTGCGAGGTCGGGGTTGGAGCGGGTTGCCTTGATGCGCCGACCCAAACTCGTGTAGCGCAACAGCAGCGTCAGTGCGATGACGATGAGGATGCCGCTCAGCGCTTGCCATACGTCGAAGTTGATGTACACGGCACTCCACAGCTTGTGCCGCACCTGGGTCGGGCCGAAGTACGCCTGCGACTCCGAGCCCCAGAACAACCTGATGACGTTCTCGCCGGCAATACCCAAGCCCAGCGCGGCCACGAAGATCGCCAGCAGTGCGGTAGCGCCGGCGTTCGCAGCTAGCGGTCGATAGATGACACGCTCGATGCCCGCGCCGAGGCAAGCCGTCAGCAGCACGGCAGCGATGGCCGACGGCCAGAACGGGAAGTTGTTTCGAAACGTGAAGGTGTAGGCCAGGTACACCGCCAACGTGTACGTGAACCCGTAGGCGAAGTGGAACCTGCCGGTCACTCCCAGGATCATGGCGAAACCGACGCCCAACAAGCCGTAGCTGCATCCGCGGAAGAAGCCGTCCACCGTCAGTTGACGCACGGTCTGAAAGGTGACTGCGAACACCGCCTAATACTCTCTTTCTGATCGTGCATGTCAACCGATGCACCCCGATGTCGTAGTCAGACCATCTTGAAATCGACGCCGGCGATCCCGAAGAACGCTTTAGGCGTAACCGTGCTGTTCTTGTACTCGAACACGCCCATGCCGCGCTCCGTTACAGAGTGGGTTTTCTCGTCCAAGGTGTACGTGCCGACCGTGCTCTCGTCGCCGCCGTACACGCTGACCACTGTGAGGTTCTCGCGCAGCGCCTTGTCGAGGGTGTCGCCGTCGTGGATGTCACCACCGTTCTTGATGACCCGTCGCATGACCTCCCACATCACGAGGGCGTTCTCGTAGAAGTTTGCCGCATAGAAATCGGGATCTTCACCGTAGAGAGCGACGAACTCGCTGACGAACAGCTTCGCCAGCGGGCTGACCGGGTTCTTCGCATCGAAGTAGTCGTACGTGAAGGTGTAGCCGTCGGAGTCGAACGTGCCCTTCGACGCTTTGATCCCGTCGGGCGTGAGATCGAAGCCGATGCGGATCTTGGTGAGCCCGGCTGTAGCCGCCTGGTTGAAGAACGAGCCAGGATCCTGGCCGTAGTTGGCGACGAGCAAAATGTCAGGTTCGTTCGCCTTGATCTTCGGCAACACCTGTGAGAAGTCCTGGCCACCCACGGGCACCAACTCGTAGAGGCCGTTGAACTCGTAGCCACCGTCTTTGATCTTCTTCAGAAGATCGTCCTTGATGATGCCATTGTTGGGCTCGCCGAGATCCCAGACGATCTGACCAATTGTCTTCGCATCGGGGTACGCCTGCTGCGCGTACTTCAGTAACCCAGGCAGTGGATCGTTCGGCGTGACCGCTCGGGTGCCCCAGAAGTAGGGCTGCGCTTGACCGAAGATGTTCGTGCCGCCGCCACCGTCGAGCGTGAACATCTTTGCCTCGGCCGTCGCGGGCAACATCGCCCCGAGGTCATCGACGTACGACGCGAACTTCGCGGGCACCTTCTTGGCGACCAGTTCGGTCATGGCCTCGACACCGGCCGGTGCATCGCCAGACTTGTGGTCGAGGTAGATGTAGTTGAACGTCGGGCCACCTGCGGCCTCGATGTGCTTCTTAGCCAGATCGAGACCACGGCTCATCGTCTTGCCGTAGAACGAGCCCGATCCCGTCAGGGCCAAGACGGCGCCCAGATCGACCGACTCGCCCTTGCCCGCGGTTGCAGCGTCGATGCCCAGCATCGTGGCCAGCGTTGACCCGACGTCGCCTGCTGCGGGCGGTGTGGTGCCGCCGGCGTCGGTGCCGGCAGCGGGAGTGGTTGCACCGGCGGGAGTGGTTGCGCTCGACGTCGCGTTGCTGGCGGCGCTGTCACTGCCGCACGCCGCCAAGAACTCTGCTGCACCGAGGGCACCGAGTGCTCCCAGCAACACCGTACGACGGGTGAGTCGGCCGTTCTCGATCGCCCACTCGTTCTGCATCTCGCCCATGAGGTCTCCTTCATTTCGAATGTTGGGTGTTCACGGAGAATCCAGCGCGGCCGTTTCATTGGCACCGCACACGCGACGTTCAAGAATCCCCCTCGGCTCGAGTCAGATTCGCGTATGAGTGCGCATCCTTCACGACCTGTTCGGATGATACGAGCAGCGTTCTGAGCGGGCAATGCTCCTACCAGTGGGGATCTCCCTACAATGTCGCGGCGAGCCCGTGCCGGCGCCGTTGGTAGATTTGGGCCGTGAGCGATCCGAACGCGTCGCACGACGCCCGACCCCACCCGTCGGTCGCAGCGGCATGTTTGTTCGGGACAATGTCCTCCCACCTGGCGGGACGTGACGCTGCGCTCGCCGAGCTCAACGAGTGGCTGAGGATGGCTGCCGCCGAGCAATCAACGGCCGGTCGTGTCTGCGCCGTCACCGGTGAGGCGGGAGTGGGAAAGACGAGGCTCTTGGGCGAGTTGGTCGCGTTCGCCCATGAACGGGACTTCGTGACGATGTGTGGCCAGGCGCATGAATACGATCGATCGGTCGCGTACACGGCATTGAAGGATCTTCTGCAGTCATTGCAGGGCCACCAGCTCGGCGACGAGGAGGTATCGCGGCTCGATGAGTTGCTCGTGGCCATCGACGGGGTCGTCGACGATCGCGAGTATGGCGAGCTGCATCCCCAGCGAATCGTGGACCTGTTGACGCGTCTTCTGCGTCGCCTGTCGCGCCGAGTGTTCGTGGTTGTCTTGGACGACGCAGACCTTGCCGATGACTCGAGCCTGATTGCCTTGAGTCTGGCGATCCGCAATCTCCGAGGCGAACGCTTCCTCGTTGTTGCAAGCACGCGTCGCGATTGCTGGACGCCGGGGTCAGCGTTCGCTGCAACGCTCGGCCGCCTCGCTGAACAGGCTGGCGGCGCGGTGTTGCACCTCGAAGCGTTGACTCGACTTGACATCAGGTTGCTCGTGCAGGCGGAGTTCGATCGAGAGCCGGATATCGAGCTGATCGATCACGTGTTTGAGCGCAGTCATGGGATCCCGCTGTTCGCGAGGGAGACGATTTACTCGTTGCGTGCCACGGGCAGCATTCGGATTGAGGAGAGTGCCGTCTATCTGGTCGGCGATGCGATACCG
>JAENVT010000342.1 GCA_016650435.1 Ilumatobacteraceae bacterium | reverse complement strand
GGCTGCGGTGGATCGGCCCCGTGCGCCATTTCTGGTCACGATGTCTCTTCGCTCACCTAAAAATTAGGCGGCGAGAGCGAACTGCTCGTTGGCAATTCTATTTTCTGCCCCGTTTAGCGAGTCTGAGCAACTCGGGTCGCACGCTCGCCCACAGATACTGATGTCGAAACCAGTCAGCCCCGTGTTTGATTGTCCGATGAGCCTAACTGCGAACTCGTGTTTCCGTTGCGCCCGTGGTTGACGGAAACACTCCTTCAGGCTTTGGCCCACAGGACGTTCAGAATCTTCCAATCTGCACCGTCTCGCACCAGTTGGAGATAGTCGACATAGACGGCGCTCGTGACCGTCGCCGTCGCGATCGAACCGTGCACGTGATCGATGTGCACGTCGATGCGTCGGTCGCCCGGATCGCGCCGGCGTCCGACGCCGGCCGCCGTGGCGTCGATCATCTGGCGCGCCGAAATCGTGTCGATGGAGCGGTCTTCTTCGATCGAACGTTTGACGAGTTCAGGGTGAAGTGCCCGCTCCATGCGGGCCGGCTTCGCGTCGAACCATCCCTCGTAGTAGTCGAGCGCGGCCGCAATGATGGCGTGTTCGCAGTCGATGTCACGTTTCATTGGGGTGCCTCCTGGCGTCAGAGTGTTGCAGTCGCTGAGGCGGATGACCGGTAGCGGTCGAGGTACCCGGCGAGGTGCTCGGCGAGATCTGCGGTGTCGCTCTCTGCGCCATGGATGAAGCTCGACCGCCGTCGGCGGAGGACGTTGGCACCGAGCAGGTACATGCCAGGTGCGTCACGCACCACACCGCCGTCGTGGCGGATTCGGCCTTTGTGGTCGAGAACGGGAACGTCGAGCCAGGAATGGTCGGGACGGTATCCCGTTGCCCAGACGATGGTGCCGATCTCGCCGGTGCTCAGATCGAGTTCGAGCGGTGGCGTCGAAGGCAGACGAGTCGGCTCGAATCGATGAGGCCGGTCGACGGCGTCGATCCCGGTTGCTCGCCCCCAGTCGTCAAGGGTCTGGAGCAAGCGGTTCATCTTGAGATCGGCGAGCGCGCAGACATTGGCGAGCGAGCCGGAGAACTGGGCAACGCCGTCGAAGATGCGGCCGAGACGCCCAACGATCTGTACGCCTTGATCGACCAGCGAGTTGAGATCGATCGATCGTCGATCTGGGGTGCCAATGAGTTGCGGTGACGGCAGGTGGCGGGCGCGCACGAGATCGTCGACCTCGTCGAATCGCTGGTCGAGAATGCCGACGGCGTCCATCCACCAGAAGATGTCGCGCCCGCGGTAGAGCCTGGGCAATCGCACATGCTCGCCGGCTGCGATGGTGACCGCCCGGCCGCTTCGTCGAATCTCGTCGGCAAGTTGTATCCCCGTGGCGGACGCGCCCACCACGAGAACACCCCGATCGTCGAGGAGATGTGGTGATCGATAGGTCATCGGAGTGAGCATCGCGACCGACGTCGGCACGGCGCTCGCCAAGGCAGGGACGTTGGCGATGTTGGATGCGCCACTCGCGAGCACCACCGATGGCGCAGTCCACACTCCTCGGTCGGTGGTCACCTCGTAGCCGGTTTCGGTGACCGCGACCCGGGTGACCGTTGTGCCGGTGTGAACCGGAGCAGCGACAGCGTCGGCATAGCCGGCGATGAAGTCGACGACCTCGGGCATGCTCATGAAGCCACCGGGGTCGGTGCCCGAGTACTCGTACCCCGGCAGCCTGCTCTGCCAGTTCGGCGTCAGGAGTCGTAGCGAGTCCCAGCGTTCTGTTCGCCACGAGTTCGCCACCTCACCGCGCTCGACCACGACGTGGTCGAGCGAACGTTCGGTGAGGCGGCGACTCATGGCCAGCCCGGCGTGACCCGCCCCGATGATGACGGTGGTCGTGTCCATCAGTGCGCTACGACGTCGATCTCAGGCGACGGTGACGGTCACGTTTGTGGGATTCGTGATGATGTCGAACACGGCCGATCGCTTCTGCGACTGGGCCACGAGCGCCTCGATCTCTTCGGCAGGGGCATCGGCATCGATGTCGAAGCGGACCGAGATGTCGTTGAATCCATTCCGAATGTCGGGATCGGCACCGAGGATGCCGAGCACGTTCATGTTTCCCTCGACCGTTGCGGTCACGGACTTCAGTTGGATCTGTCGATATTGGGCGACGGCAGCGACGCCGGCGGTCAAGCAACTAGCGAGAGCCGTGAGCACATACTCGACGGGCGTCGCGCCATTGTCTTCGGAGGCGAAGCATTCCGGGTGGTCGGCGTCGAACAGATACCTCGTCTTGTGGTTGTGATCCTGGCCGAGACCGGAGAAGCCGTCGACCGTCGATCGAGTGTGCGTGCCGCGTACCCACGAGCAGGTCGATCGCCAGGTGAACTCGGCCGCCTGCGGTGCCTCGCTTAGTG